>JAZLKY010000162.1:0-3220 GCA_045597885.1 Acutalibacteraceae bacterium
AAAGCGCAGAGGCGCCGTTTTTGCCCTTGACGTACATCTCGGTACGCCCGGCGGGCGAAGGACAACGCCTCTGCATCTTTTTGTCACAGGTGGCGGATCTTGCGATACTGTAGCGGGGAAAAGCCGGTGATATGCTTGAAGGTCTTTGAAAAATAAGACGGGGAATCAAATCCTAATTTTTCCGATATTGCACTGACCGACAGATTCTCCTCCCGAAGCAGTTTTTTTGCTTCGTTGATCTTCAGCACGGTAAAATAGCGAACGATAGTCGTGCCGACATCCTCTTTGAATCGCTTGAACAGATAGGAGCGGTTATACCGCAACTGTCCGGCTATGTCTTCAACCCGGATCTTCTTGTATATGTTCTTTTGCAGGATGTCGATGACCTGCTGAGTGACAAAACTCGTCTTTTCGTCTCCTGCTAAAAACAAATCGCCGTGGGGACGGTGAGATTCATTTCGCATGATGGATACAAGAAGGATCTCCAAATAATTCTTGATCATCTGCAAGCCCCCCAACGGCGGTTGTTGCCGCAGGGGCATTTTTTTCAGTTCAGGATCGGAATAGGGAAGATCAAACACCTGGCGGCTCTCTTCCAGAATGGCATAAATATACTTTTTCAGATGCTCATCAAGGCGGAATTTCTTATGGCGGAAAAATCCGATCGCCTCGCTCTTTGACTCAAAGGAAATGATAAAAACATTGGGTGCCTGGTGACCGTTGGCAGACAGGGTGTGGAATTCGTCGGGTTGGTGGAACAGTACCTCGCCCTCCCGTAATGTCGTTTCCTTGCCGTCTGCGGTGCATTGGATCCCTCCTTTGTCGGCATATACCATTTCCCAGAAGTCGTGAGATTCTCCTTTGCTTTTGAAATTCTTTCCGAATTCAAAGTAGTGGATGGTGACGATCTTGCTGATCACCAGCAGGTTTTCGATCTTATACTTAAAGTATTTCATGACAAGTTAAGTATACCACGGCATTTTGAAAATGTCAAATTGTCTATCAAGATATTATTAAGCGATTATTGTACAAATAATGGCGACACAGCGACATGGTTTTTTCCCCTGCCTGTGGTACAATTATCTTACATCATTAGAGGGAGGAATGTTCATGCGTGTATTAGCGATCGGTGCTCATCCGGATGATATTGAGATCGCCTGCGCCGGCACTTTGGCAAAGTGTGTCAAGCGGGGAGATGAGGTCTTCGTGTGCCATTTGTCCAGTGGAAATTTAGGACATGTGATCATCCCGCCGGATGAACTGGCGGTCATGCGTGCCAACGAGGCAAAAAAAGCGGGCAGTTTAGCCGGTACCACTGTGCGGTGGGGCGGATTCCATGACCTGGACATCTATGCCGACAACAAAGAGGCACGGGACAAGGTGGTGGAGATCATCCGCTGGGCCAATCCGGATTTCATTATCACCCACGATCCGGATGATTATATGCCTGACCACACTGCCACTGCCAAGCTGGTATTCGACGCCAGTTTTACCGCCACGTTGCCCAACTATGCCTGCGGCGGTCTGCCTGCCGCCCAATTAGTGCCCATATATTACATGGACACCCTGGCAGGAGTAAACTTCGTTCCTTCGGAATATGTGGATATTACCGATGAGATCGACCTGAAACTGCAGATGCTCAACTGCCACGAAAGTCAGATCGTGTGGATGCGTGACCATGATGGGATTGATTTTCCGGATATGGTGCGTACCTGTAGCCGGTATCGGGGATTCCAGTGCGGTGTGGATTATGCTGAGGGCTTTAAACGGTGTAATGTTTATCTGAAAGGCACTGTCAAACGGTTATTGCCGTAATAGAGAAAGGGGAAAAGAACAATGGATTTCAATTCAACAGTAAAGGGTAGTATGTTGGAGGGATTCTATCCCGCCGGATGGGATATGGTGAAGATCGACGAATGCTGTTCCCATTCCCCTGCTGAAATCACCGAAAAGCAGGACTTCTGGAACAAAGATTTTTCTCCCATCCTGTGCAAAAACGTGCAGGAGTTCGATGTGATGATGGGACATGAGATCGCCAACGAGATCCGCAAGGCGAACGAGATCGGACAGAAGATCGTCTTTATCCTGCCGGTCGGACCGATGGGTATGTACAAGTGGGCGGTGTATTTCCTCAAAGCATGGAACGTGAGCTGTGCCAATGTGTACTGCTTCAATATGGATGAGTGGGCTGACGGCGAGGGCAATACACTCAAGGGTGATGCTTCGTTCCAAAGTGCGATGGAGCAGGCGTTCTATGAGCCGTTGGGAGAACTGACCGTGCCGAAGGATCACCGCAATTTTGCGACCAAAGACAATCTGCCCTCTTACCCGGAAAAAATAGCCGCCTTGAAGGCGGAGGGGGCACGGTTGGTGCTGGTTTACGGTATCGGCAGAATGTGCCATATCGCTTTTTGGGAGCCGTTTATCGGCGGCGAGTTCGAGTCCGAAAAAGAGTGGCTGGCACAGCCCTATCGGATCGCCACGCAGCTGCATCCTTTGACCATCGAGCAGAATGCTATTACCTCTTTCAAATCCCGGACAACACTCGTTCCCTGCCGTGCCAACACGATGGGACCCGGCTTGATGTTCCAGGCTGACTATGCTATCGGCGGAGCGGACGGTGCCCTGGGACGGGGCATGCAGTGGCAGGGCATGAGCCTGTGGATGACACTGCGGTACGGTCCTTCCCGGTGGGTGACCTCCAGTTATATTCCCACCCTGCCCGGCAAACTGTTCTTCCTTGAAGAGCTGGCTGGACCGTTGGTGGCGGAGGCGAACTGATATGGGCGGGATAGCCGTTGCCGGTTCTTTGCTGGTGGATAAGATCAATGAGATCGTTGCTTTCCCCACCGAGGGAGAATTGACACAGATCCGTTCTGTCAGCCGGGCGGGGGGCGGACTTGTCCCCAATGTCGGGATAGATATCCGACGGCTGGACAGCACGGTCGACGTTTATGCGGTGGGCAAGATCGGCAGGGATGCCGACGGCGCCTTCCTGAAGTCGTTGCTGGCAGACAACGGGCTGAATATTTCCGGCATCCGGGAGTCGGATGTTCCTACCAGCTTTACCGATGTGATGAGTATTCCCGGCGGTCAGCGCACATTCTTTACTTATGCGGGAGCGTGTGCCGATTTCGGAGCGGACGATATTGATTTTTCGTCCCTACCGGTTTCCATGATCCACTTGGGCTATTAAGTCGGAGGCCAAGCGGTCTTAGGA
>JAZLKY010000163.1:0-4269 GCA_045597885.1 Acutalibacteraceae bacterium
CCCAACGGCAGTTCCGGTAATACGAATATTATTAAAATCGAAACAGTTTGATATTGCCTCTGATCGGATGCTTTTCCTGTGAACAAAAAGCAAAAACAGCACTTTTCTCCTTGGGAGAAGGTGCTGTTTTTTTGTTGACTGCATGACTCTCCGGCGGAAGACCGGAAAGAACGCATGGGGGCGAGGACTGTTATGGTATCATTGCCGACAGATCACCATGGGGCGGAAACATTGTGAAACGGTGTTCCGATGAATCCGGCGTTAGAGAAATCCAGCATATGATGCCGTACAATATGATCAATATAGGAGGTGACCATCTGAGCAGTCAGCACATAGCCGGCGGTGTTCATATGACTGCCGAGGAAGAAGCTCTCCCGGAACCTCGGATCACTGTAATCCGGACCGTACTGCTGTAAATCCAGTACGTAAGTGTAGTCAAACAGTGCTGCCAGATCATACAGTAATTTTCGGTGTCCTTCTGCCACCTTGGTTTCACAGCCCTTGGGGATGGTCATGAGGAAAAACTTGGCTTTTGGCTGCATGGATTTCAGCCGCAGAATGATGCGCCCCATGTACCCGGCAAAGGTATCACGGCAGTTTGCGGGACGCTTGACGTCGATGTCGTCTATACTGCCCAACTCCTGATTCTTGCCGTTGAGATCGTTGACACCCAACGCCAGGATATATGCCTGACACAGCTTGTCCTCTTCCCAGTATCCGTTATCTTCTGCAAATCTTTCCCAGTATTCTTTGGCAGTCATGCCCCCACGGGAGAAGTTGTAGACCTTGCACCCGGTATTCCGGGCGAGGACCTGTCCCCACGAATAATCAAAAAAATCGTGATAATGCCGCTCGTGTGTCTCGTCCATGGATTCCAGTTCCCCGGAGGACAAACTGTCTCCGATCGCTCCGATGGTACGGAATACCCGGCAGTAGCCGCCGTCGGTCACGATGCGGTCCAACGGCTTTTCATCTGCATTGTCAAAGAACTGTGCCATAAAGTTTTCATTCATGTTGATTCTGTCCTTTCTGCTGCCAGTGCTTGTTTGATGGCGGCGAAGGAGGTGTCGCTGATGACATGCTCGATCCGGCAGGCATCTGCTGCCGCCGTTGCGCCGTCTACTCCTAACCCGACCAGCAAATCGGTCAGCACAGTGTGGCGCTCATAGATCTTTTCGGCAGTGTGTCTGCCGCTCTCGGTGAGGCGCAAACTGCCGTCCTGCCCGGTGGTGAGAAACCCCTCTTTTTTTAGGATGCCGACCGCCCGGCTGACACTGGGCTTGGAGTATCCCATATATTCACTGATGTCGATGGCACGGACTGAGCCCTTTTGCCGACAAAGGACGAGGACGGTCTCCAGGTACATTTCGCCGGATTCCTGTAATGACATGAGAAAGATCACCTTCCTTTCTCTCCATTATACTTGTTTGAGATGAAAAAGCAAGGGCTAATTGGACACCTCTGAAAATCCTTCTGTGATTTTCACTATATCTGAAAAAACTCTGCGTAATCTGACCTCATCGAATTTTTAGAGGCTGCCTTTTGTCAGTTCTTCCCGTAGCAATAACAGCAGTGTTCGCTCCCGCCGGGAAACCTGGACCTGTGTCATTGCCAGTATATCTGCGGTCTGTTGCTGTGTCAGCCGCCGACGGTAACGTAACTGCATCAGTTGTCTGTCCCGCCTTTCCAGCCGCGAGAGCAACTGCTCCAGTGCCAAGCGGTCAGTGATGCGTTCTTCCGGTGAATCTACAGGGATGTCGATCTCGCTGTCGGGTGTATCGCCTCCGGCACCGACACTCAGAGAGACTGTCGGCAGTCCTGCCTCTACTGCCTGTGCCGCCTGTGCCGGCTCAACTCCCAGCCGAACAGCCAACTCCGCTACCGTCGGCTCCCGTCCCTGCTCGATCATAAAGTGTTCCCGTTCTCTTGTCGCCTTGAGCGACAGTTCTTTCAGTGCTCTGCTCACTTTCAGACTGCCGCCCTCCCGAAACAGGCGTTTCATCTCTCCGAGGATTACCGGCACGGCATAGGTGGAGAAGCACAGCCCCCGTTCCCGGTCAAATCCGTCCACCGCCTTGATCAATCCCACACAGCCTGCCTGGAACAGATCGTCATATTCCTGTCCCCGTCCTGCGAACCGTTTGGCACAGGTATGTACCAGTCCGATGTTGGCACAGATGGCTTCTTCACGGCTGTGAGGTGCTGTTCCCGTCAAGAGCGTTTCCCCGGACGCAGAGTCACCGTCTTCTCCATGGTGACGGTAGTGCCTTTTCCGGGGACGGAGCGGACACGCAGACGGTCTGTGAAGCTTTCCATCACGGAAAATCCGAGACCGGAACGGTCTTCACCGCCGGTAGTATACAGTGGTTCCATTGCCTGTTTGACATCCGGGATGCCACACCCGTTGTCCTTGATCCGGATGCGGACTTTACCGTTGTCATACAGGCAAACCTTCAGCCATACTGTGCCGACTGTGTCGGTATAGGCATGGACAATGCAGTTGGTCACTGCCTCGGATACGGCGGTACGAAGATCTGCCAGCTCATCCACTGCCGGATCCAGTTGGGATACAAATGCCGCTACTGCCGCTCTGGCAAATCCCTCGTTGGCAGAACGGCTGGGGAAGGTGAGGCGCATTTCATTGATCGGTTTCATGTGGTGTCGTCCTTTCTGTTTCATTTTTTTCCCAAATGGGGAGCTTGTCTAATCCTGCGAGGCGGATCATTCGTTCCAGACGGGAATCGACTCCGAATAGTTCCAGCCGTCCGTTGATCGAGGACATCAGCCGGTACCGCCCCATGATCAGCCCGATGCCGGAGCTGTCCATAAAGCCGAGAGCAGACAGATCCAGCCGCAAGCACCGGCACTTTCGCCTGAGAACGGCATTGTCGATCTCTTCCCGGATTCTGCCGGCAGCGTGATGGTCCAGCTCGCCGGACAGCCGGACAGTCAGCCGGTTGTCGCTCTCCTCCCATGTTAATTCGGTCATGTTGTTTCCTTCCTTTCCGGATAAAATAAAAAAAGCCGCTATTCATAAGAATAACGACTTTCGGTATGCTTGTCATGAGAATCTCGGTGTCGAATCTCACTATTATTTGACAAAAGGCGGGAAAGATCCGCCGTTTATGCCGAATGATACAACAGCGCCACCCCGTGGGCGGCGATCCCTTCCATCCTGCCGGTGAATCCTAATCCTTCTTCGGTGGTGGCTTTAATGCTCACCTGATCGGCGGAAATGCCGCAGGCATCGGCAACAGCGTCCCGCATGGCGGGGATAAATGGCATGAGCTTAGGTCGTTGTGCGACGACGGTGGCGTCAATGTTGCCGACGGAATACCCTGCTGCTTGCAGACGGGCAACGACCTTCCGCAACAGACCAATACTGTCTGCGCCGGCATAGGCGGGATCGGTGTCGGGAAACATCCCGCCGATATCGCCCATGGCGGCGGCACCCAGCAGGGCATCCATTATTGCATGGGTGAGGACATCCGCATCGGAATGCCCTGCCAGCCCCTGCTCATAGGGGACAGTAATACCGCCGAGTATCAGTTGCCGTCCATCGGCAAACCGATGCACATCATATCCGTGTCCGATCCGCATGGCTTGTGTTTCCTCCTGCTCCATGGCATAGACGGCTCTTGCCAGCCGAATATCGGCGGGAACCGTCAATTTGAAATTGGTTTCTTCTCCCGGCACCAGTTGTACCGGGAATCCTGCCCGTTCCATCAGTTGGCAGTCGTCCGTCCGGTCATCTCCGGCAGCGATCGCCGTTGTCAGCGCCTGACGGAAAGGAACGGCGGCGAATATCTGCGGTGTTTGCACCCGCCACAAATTATCCCGTGGGGGGGTGGAGGAGACCAATCCCTGCCCGTTTGTCTGCTTGAGGGTATCCGTTATTCGGACGGCGGGCGCGGCGGCACCTGTTTTGACCGCCGCCGCCAGCACCGCTTCTACTGTCTGCGGTGAGACAAAAGGTCGAGCACCGTCATGGATGCCGACATATTCTGTATCCGTCGGCAGGGCGGCGAGTCCTGCCGCCACCGACTGCTGGCGGGTGTCCCCACCGGCAACTGCCGCCCAAAGCTTAGTGATTCCTCCGGCAAGAGCTATTTGCCGGCAAAGAGGGATATCCTCCTGCCGGGTAACAACGACCAACTGCTGTACCGCCGGGATGGATTGGAAAACGCTCATCGTGTGAAGCAACACAGGGACGTCCGGTGCCAACGGGATCTGCATTTTCGGTATTCCCATACGGGAAGACTGACCGGC
>JAZLKY010000164.1:0-5118 GCA_045597885.1 Acutalibacteraceae bacterium
CACACCAAAGAGGCGTAGCGGCGCATCGAAGAAGTTCTGCAGGAACATCCGCCATGCAAATAACGGTAGAGGCTCCTGCCAAGCTGAACCTCACACTCGATGTAGTGGGACGGCGGCAGGACGGTTATCATCTGCTTGAGAGCATTATGCAGACGGTGGATCGCTTTGACACGGTCACCTTGCGGCCGATCCCGGATGGCATCCGGCTGGATACCGGGAGGGATGATCTCGGCACGACAGAAAAAAATACCGCTTTTCGGGCGGCGAAGCTCTTTTTTGAACAAACGGCGACACCGGGCGGCGTTGCGATCACACTGCAAAAGCGCATCCCCACACAGGCGGGGATGGGCGGCGGCAGTGCGGATGCGGCGGCGGTGCTGATCGGGTTGGATGCCTTGTTTGGTACCGGATTGTCTGCCGAGCGGCTGTGCCGCATGGGAGAAATGATCGGGGCGGATGTCCCGTTCTGTCTGCGGGGCGGCACAGCTTTGGTCACCGGCATCGGAGAGACTTATCAGTCCTTGCCATCATTGCCCCACTGTGCCATAGCGGTGGCACAGCCGACAGACACGGTTTCCACCGCCGCCGCCTATGCGGCATTGGACGGCACGGCTCTCCTTCGCCATCCCCCGACAGAGGTGGCAGTCGACGCCGTCCGCCGGGGCGATCTGACCGGACTGTGCCGGGCGGTGGGGAATGTGTTCGAACAGGTTCCCGTTCCCGCCGGTGTGATCGCCGTCCGGGAACGGATGCAGACGTTTTCTCCTCTGTGTGTCCAAATGACCGGAAGCGGCTCGGCAGTGTTCGCCGTCTTTGACCGGGAAGAAACGGCGCAGGCGTGTGTGCGCTCGCTGGCAACGGTGTTCCCGGTTTCTTTTGTATGTCATCCCTGCGGCTGTCGAATGGAGAAAATCACTGTTGATTAGATTTGTCAGATCCCGTCCATACTGTCACTGACAGAAAGGACGGGATCTAAAACTGTTGATAAAGCCCGCAACTGTCAAATGAAAACCCCATCCTTTCTGCCAATGGGAGAAAGGATGGGGTTTATATTATGTTACTATCAAAACGGTGGATAGCCGCCATGCTGGGCGGTACGGTGCTGTGTCTGACGGTATTTTCCTGCTCGCTGTACGGTCAGTGTCAGGGAGTGCGTGACCGGGTACTGCGGTTGCATATCATTGCCAATTCGGACAGTACGGTGGATCAGCAGTTGAAATTGAAAGTGCGGGATGCGGTGCTTGCCGCCGGGGGCGATCTGCTGGCAGGATCGGCTGACCGGGAGGATGCCCTGTGTACTGCTGCCGCTTCACTTTCCGATCTTGAAGCGGTTGCACAGCAAACGGTGAGGGATGCCGGATTCGCCTATTCCGTCCGTGCCACGGTCGGTGAGGCTTATTTTCCCACACGGGAATACGGAGCGGTCACACTACCTGCCGGCAGGTATGAGGCGGTACGGTTCGTCATCGGTGAAGGCAAAGGGCACAATTGGTGGTGTGTGCTGTTTCCGCCACTGTGTGTGGGGGCGGCAGTTGAGGAGAAAACCCTGTCCGATGTGCTGGAGCCGGGGCAGCAGGCACTGGTGAACGGCGGACAGAAATATGTGATCCGCTTTAAATGCGTGGAATGGATAGAATCCCTGCTCAACCGGTGGAGACGGAATGCGCCGTAAATCACTTTTGTTCAGAACAAAATTTTTGTCTGAAATTGCGGTCACTTTGAACGGTTTGCACAAAAAAAAGAAGCAAAGGCGAATATTTCGCACAAAAAAGTATTGATTTTTCAGATAGATTGTGATATGATTTCAATGGGTGTCTTTAGGATGCCTGTTTTGGAGACGGCTGATTTCCCGGCATGCTGATTTTTGCAGGCAGGACGGATCGGATCGACCGTTGAGTGGGAGTTTGTCTCCCACTGCAGGGATCACCTGCCGGTTGTTGGCAGGAGGCGGATTCCTGTTCTGCGCATCTTCTCTTTCTGCAGTACTTTTTGCAATACCCATAAATGATATTTTTGGGAGGAAGAAAAATGAGACTTTATGCGAAAAAAGCCATGGCGGTCGTGCTGTCTGTAGCATTGCTGATGTCCTGCATGGTATGGACGGGACTCAGTGCCGATGCAGCCATCGGGCTGTACACCGAGACATTCCAGGGGAACAGTGGCACCTGCGGCTATTCAACGGCGACCAGTGGCACAAACAATGTCAACCGGACCGGCACGGTCGTTTCGGCGCAGAATACGACCGTTGCCGGCTGCCATGAGGCAGGCCGGATGGATGTCACTCTGACGCCGACGACTAACGATGCTGTGTTCGGTATGCGTATCAACGGTAACAAGGCAGAAACCAATAAATGGTACCGAGTGTCGTTCTACTACAATGTTACCTATGTCACCGCAACGAATGTACTGTACATGGCAGTTGGCTCCAATAACTGGAAAACCGTATCTTTTCTTTCCGGCGTCAACGGCAACAAGGAGGAGATGGGAACCATCACTCCGCAGACGCCTACCGGCGAGTGGATCAAGGTGACTGCCTTCCTGCAGACCACCAGCGTTGGTAATGACAATGCTTTCCACATCGTCATGACCGGTGCCGCCGGTTCTTCTGCCGTGGTGGCGTTCGACGATGCGACGCTGGAGCCGCTCAATGCCGCTCCCGTGACCATCACCTGCAACAACAACGGCTCGATCACCACCTTCAAGGCGCTTCCCGGCGATCAGCTGGATCTCGGCACCCCCACCCGTGACGGCTACGAGTTCGACGGCTGGTATACCGATACCACCTATGCCACGCCCGCTCCCGCCACCGTTCCGGCTACGGCAGCCACCTATTATGCGAAGTGGAATGCATTGGTTGCGGAAACCAGTGTCACTCTTGTGTTCGGCGATACCGTCTACACTGTTTTGAAGGGCACTGCCGGCGAGACGATGATATTGCCTAAGGCGACGCTTACCGCAGCAGATTTTGGAGGTTGGTATTACGATGCAGACCTCACCCAGCCGATCACCGGTTCTCTTACCTTCCCGGCAGAGGATACTACCTATTACGGTAAACAGACGGCTTGGGAAATGACGGAGCTGCTGATGCGTAACAGCTTTACCGGCATCGACAAGTACGACGCTTCCGGTAAAAGCGGCACCTACGGAACCACCAACGGTAGCGACAACTACAACGCTTTTGTGACGGACGGCGTGATGCGCTTCTACCGCAGCAACAACAGTGGTGACGGTCAGATCGGCGTTGGTTCGATCCGTATATTTGCCGGTGATTCCACCGCTAACTACGGTTCTAAATATATGGGGAGTCAGCCTAACAAGCCCAAACCGGGGTCATATTATACCATCGTCAAGTACAAGGTGGTCAATGCACCTGCCGGCATCAAGATGCGTGTGTTTACCGGCGGTCAGGGATGGGGGAGCGACAGTGCAATCAAGACGCATATGACTGCTGATGCCTCCGACACCAACTATTCCAACATCATCTCCATCCCCGCAGGGACGGTGGATACCGATTGGCAGTATGCACGGTTCTATAACACCTGCACCGCCATGAACGGCATCCACTTCATCGTTGGCGCCGAGAGCAATCTAAGCGCCAGGACAGAGCTTCTTGTGGATGAGATCACTGTTTTTGCCGCTCCCGCCGGTTCGGTTTCTAAAGTGACATTTGATCCCAACTACACCAACGCCACAACGGAGTCGGTCTATTATCCTGTCGGTAAAGAGATCACGTTCCCGACACCCACCCGCAACAATTATGAGTTCCAGGGTTGGTTTACTGACACTACTTACGCCACTTCGGCTCCGACGACCGTTCCTGCATCGGATGTCACCTATGTGGCCAAGTGGAGACCGCTGGTGCAGATGTCGTCCGTCACCTTCAAGAAGGGAACGGAGACAGTTGCCTACTATGAGGGCGGGGTCGGTTCGGCATATACCGTCCCGTCGATCACCACTTCCAAGTGGGGCTACGAGGCGGTTTGGCTCAACGGCGATGCCGAGCCTACCGGTATCTTTGCAGAAGATGCAGAGATATTCACCTATACCGAGCGTGCTGTCGTGGAGAGCTTTGAGAATATTGCGGCGGGTTCGTACAGTAACCCCGGTCCTGAGATCTACGGCAACGGGTCTGCCCGTACTATCACTGACGAATATGCCCATACCGGCAGTCAGTCGCTGAAGATCAAGCTCAATATGCCCTACTCCAGCGCGAGTTTTGCACAGATCATTCCCAAATATCCTACCGATTTCATCACGACGGATCCCAATACGGGATATCATGTCACGGCATGGGTGATGTATCCTGAAGATGTGATTGGATATCTGATGATCGGTACCGTCACCGATCCTACCCGTCCGTATTCCGGCGGCTCTACGCTGGCGACAGTTGCAAAGCTTGCTGTCGAGTTGAAAGGGAATGTGTGGACGAAGATCGAGGCGGATATCGAAGGATTTAAGGGTACGTCCAAGCTGAGTATCGGTTTTGCACTCAGGGATGCGGATGCAAACGAAAGCAAGTTCGCTTATATGGATGATCTTTCCTTCTCCCGCTATGATGTCTACACTCCCGACGAAAAGTTGGGTGACTACGAAAAGGAGACTGTTGGCATCAACAAGAGCCTGAGCAGTTCTGCCAGTGCCTTTGCCACTGTTTCCGATGAGTATAACCACACCTTCGGCGGACACAAATCGCTGAAGTTCTGGGGCAGTGACGGTAGCGGCAACGGCCGTGCGCAGGCGGTACTGGATGACTTTGACGGCAATCCCATTGTGCTCTCCGCCGGTCATTCCTATCGTATTTCCTTCTGGGTGTATATCCCTGCCACATTTGCATATGGCGATGGCATCGGTGTGACACACGACGATACTTCAAGGATTTTCCGCTATTGGCTGGCGGTTGCCGATCAGACCACCCCGTTCAGCGCATCCTATGCGAAGAACGACCATGTGGTCATTGAGACCAACTCCGGCAATGCCAAGATCGACGAGTGGTTCCAGGTGGTGGAAACGGTCAATGTGACTGCGGACGGCTATCTCCGGCTTGGCGCATCTGAAATAAACGGAGTTGACCGATATTGCTTCTATTTTGACGATGTGCAGGTCGAGGATACCAGTCCC
>JAZLKY010000165.1:0-1272 GCA_045597885.1 Acutalibacteraceae bacterium
ATCGTCGCAGACGGAGAACTGTGTTCCTGCGGACGCCGGGGCTGTTGGGAGGCCTATGCTTCTGCCACCGCCCTCATCCGGCAAACCGGGCACGCCATGGAGAAACATTCGGACAGCCTGATGTGGGCACTGTCAAAAAAAGCGGGGAAGATCAACGGGCGCACGGCATTTGATGCCATGCGGGCAGGAGATACCGCCGGGGCGGCTGTCGTTGACCGTTATATCCGTTATGTTGCCGCCGGTGTGATCAATATGGTCAACATCTTTCAGCCGCAGATCCTGTGTGTCGGCGGCGGGATCAGCAATGAGGGAGAAACACTGCTGGCTCCCCTGCGCCGACTGGTGGAAGAAGAACGGTTCAGCCGCTACAGCGAAAGCCAGACGCAGATCTGTGCGGCACAGCTCGGTAATCAAGCGGGCATCATCGGTGCCGCTTATCTGAAACGGTGACGGGGGGAGATTTGACTTTGGATCTGCAACAGCTTGCCAGACTGGCTTCCTCACAGGGATGCCATGTTTGTTTTGACGCCTCTATGGCGGCACAGACCACCTTCCGCATCGGCGGAACGGCGGATGTGCTCATTGATATCCCGCCGTCTGCCGAAACGGCGGCTTCTCTGCTTGACTGCTGTAACCGGGAGCATATCCCGTTCCTGTTCATCGGGAACGGTTCCAATTTGCTGGTCGGGGATAAGGGGGTCCGGGGAGCGGTCCTGCGCTTTGCGGCGGATACCGATCCCGTCATGGAGGAGGATGCCCGGATCTTCTGTCCGGCGGGGGTGCGTTTGCAGAAGCTGAGCCGCTTCGCCGCCGATCACAGCTTGACGGGACTGGAATTTGCCTTCGGCATTCCCGGCACGGTGGGCGGTGCGGTCTGTATGAATGCCGGCGCCTACGGCAGAGAGATCGCCGATGTGATCGCAGAGGCACTGTGTCTTGTCCCCACCGCAGACGGGCGGTATACGGCAGTCACCTATCCGGCAGAGCAACTGCGGCTGAGCTACCGGCACAGCATCGTGACGGATGATCCGAGGATCATCGTCGCCGCCGCCCGGTTCCGGCTGTCTGCCGGCAACCGGGAAAAGATTGAGCAAACGATGCGGGAACTGACCGCCCGGCGGCGGGAAAAACAGCCACTGGAATACCCCAGCGCCGGCAGTTTTTTCAAACGGCCGCCCGGTCATTTTGCCGGGGCGCTGATCGAGCAGGCAGGGCTGAAAGGCCACGGCGTCGGCGGAGCACAGATCAGTGAAAAGCACGCCGGATTTGTGA
>JAZLKY010000166.1:0-3042 GCA_045597885.1 Acutalibacteraceae bacterium
ATCAATGTCTGACTGTGCATGGATGCGGTATGGGCGAAAAAAGAAGATAATATGCGTCCGTCCCGAATCAATGCACAGGATACCGGTGTCGCTGACGTTTCTATTGCTAAAATGGTTGTCACACTGTATCCTCTCTCTCGATCATTCTTGTATGTTCATCAGTAGCAGTAAAGTGTAATCGTATGGCATTTTGAGGTAAAGCCGCTTCAATATTCTCTGCCCATTCGATCACCATAACTGCTCCGACTGACAGATAATCAAAGTAACCGGTGGATTGCAGATCGTCCCATCCGGTTATTCTGTACATATCAAAATGGATCAAAGGCGGTTGCCCGCCATAATCATGGACCAAGGCAAATGTTGGGCTGGATACTTCCGCATCAAGTCGCATTCCTCTGGCTATTCCCCGAACCAGAGCCGTTTTTCCCATGCCCATATCACCATATAATGCCACAACCGTTCCGGCAGACAGTTCTGCCGCCAGTTCCTCGCCGTATTTCTCTGTCTGTGCAGTGCTATTGGAAACAAAAAGCATTCTCATACCCCTCCAAACGATCGGGAATCATTTTCTCTAAAAAAATGGGAAAGAATATTGCATAAAAGAAAACAATCCGTTATAATAGAAACATCTGACAAGGAAGGAGGAACAGTGAGTGGCAAAACGGTCATTTAAATCGGCTGTAGCATCTATGTTTTATAACTCCAACCGTCGGCTTCTTCTTTTATGTTTATTGGTATCGACATATGGATGCGCCTTGGTTTATTCCGCCTCATTCAGCGCCGGGTCCGGGTTATCCGGTGCTTTGGTTCAGATCGTCTCCTCTGTCATCGGCTTTATTCTGGCGATACTGATATCGCAAATCGACTATGAAAGCATCTGTGCACTGTGGCCAATATGGACAGGGATTTCTTTCTTGCTGGTTATCCTCACCTTTACGCCGCTCGGATTGAATGTGTCCGGAACGGATGATACCGCTTGGCTCGGAATTGCTATTGGATCATTTCGGTTGACATTTCAGCCATCTGAGTTGATGAAAATAGCTTTTATCATTTCTTTTTCCGTTCACTTGTCTGCTGTTCAGGACAAGATCCGTCAGTTCAAAACAGTTCTTCTGCTGGGGGTTCATGCTCTGATACCGATCGCACTGGTCTTTGCTCAGGGAGATGACGGAACAGCGTTGGTTTTTATTTTTATTTTCCTGTCAATGCTGTTTATCAGTGGTATCAACCCGTTATATTACATCCTCGGCTTCACCGGGATATTCGCTGTCATACCGCTATTATGGTCACATCTGACCGACGATAAAAAAGCCAGATTTCTGTGCATCCTCCCCCCCTACATCGAAAAGTATTTAGGAACGGTGGGATGGCAACAATACGAAGGACTGAAGGCGATCGGGTCAGGACAACTGACCGGAGTAGGATATCTGCAGGGCGGCAACAGTTTCGTCTTTGCAAGAAACAATGACCTGATCTTCACTGTGGCTGCTGAAGAATTCGGATTCATCGGTGCCGTGTTGTTGCTTGTGCTGTTATTGTTGTTCCTGTGGGAGTTATTCCGTTGTGCGAGGCAGGCCTCTGATCCTCTGGGAACCTATCTCTGCGTCGGAATGCTGGCGCTGATCGGATCCCAATCCATAATCAATTTAGGAATGAACCTTCGCCTGCTTCCGGTCATTGGCATCACATTGCCCTTTTTCAGTGCAGGCGGCAGTTCTGTCGCTACCTTGTATTTAGGGGTGGGGATGGTGCTGAGCGTCTCTTTTTCTCAAAATGCACGTCGGCAAAAAGGACTGTATCGGCACGGATAACCTGATCATTTCTTAAAGGGGGCTGTTAAAAAGCAGGTCTTGCTTTTTAACAGCCCCCTATGACTTATTCTTCCGGAGTATTGTCTTCAGCTGTTATCTCATCGGCAATGTCGGCATCTTCTTCAAAGTCATCCGAAGCATCAAAATCATCTGTATCAAGCTCGTAATCAAAATCGGCTTCTTCCTCAAGAAGATCTTTGCATTTTGCACGGGCACGGATGATCAACAGAACCGCCGTAGTCAAAGCCGCAACAACAGCAGCGATAACAACAACCCATAACCATTTACAATCTTTACTTTTCATACAATAACCTCCACGATCAGCATTTCATCCGTATTTTACCACACGGTACAATAAATGTCAACCCTCATCGACAGTGTTATCTTCCATGATCTGACGAAATTCGTCGGCATCCAGTTTTTCTTTCTCCATCAATGCTTCGGCAACCTGCTGCAGCTTTTCAGCGTGAAGCTGCAGTTTCTCTTCGGTTGCACGGTATCCATCGGAAATCAATCGGCTGATCTCGGCATCAATGGATGCAGCAACATCCTCAGAGTAGTTGCGGGTATGCCCGAAGTCACGACCGAGGAATACTTCGTTGGCATCCGACTCACCAAAAACGATAGGCCCTAACTTTTCGCTCATTCCGTATTTCGTAATCATCCGCCGGGCAATATCCGTCGCCCGTTCAATGTCATTGGATGCTCCGGTGGAAATATCGCCCAGCGTCAATGCTTCTGCCACACGGCCGCCAAGCAAAACCTGAATTTCCTCCAGCATTTCATTCCGTCCCTTGTAGGAACGGTCCTCCTGAGGCAAACTCATTGTGAATCCACCCGCCATACCACGGGAAATGATAGAGGTCTGATGAACAGGATCCTGCGTCGGACAATAGTAAGTGACCACAGCATGACCTGCCTCGTGAACTGCTGTCAGCCGCTTTTCTTTTTCTGTCATTACATGGCTTCGCTTCTCTGTTCCGACAACCACCTTTATGGTTGCCTCTTCGATCTCCTTCATGGTGATGGCGTGTAATTCACGGCGGGCTGCAAGCAAAGCGGCTTCGTTGAGAACATTCTCCAAATCAGCTCCGGTAAATCCGTAAGTGGACTTGGCAATAACCGAAAGATCAACATCGGGAGCAAGAGGTTTTCCCTTGGAATGCACTTTGAGTATTTCTTCCCTGCCAACCAAATCGGGACGGTTAACAACGATCTGACGGTCAAAACG
>JAZLKY010000167.1:0-2616 GCA_045597885.1 Acutalibacteraceae bacterium
TGACAGATGAACTGGAACAGTTACTTTTACAAGTGCAAAAACCCGCCCGGTATATCGGCGGGGAACTCAACAGCGTGATGAAGAATAAACAGGAGGTAGCAGTTCGTTTTGCCTTTTGTTTTCCGGATTTATATGAAGTGGGAATGTCCCATTTGGGAATGAAAATACTGTATGCACAGTTTAACCGGGAAGAGGATGTGTGGTGTGAACGTGTTTTTGCGCCGGATGAAGATATGGAAACCTTGATGCGACAGCATGCTATTCCTTTGTTTGCATTGGAAAGTCACGATCCCGTCAGACAATTTGATTTTGTCGGGTTTACGTTGCAATATGAAATGAGCTACACCGCCATGCTGAATATGCTGGATTTGTCCGGTATTCCCCTTCGGGCTGAAGAGCGAGGGGATGATATGCCTATTGTGGTCGCCGGCGGTCCGTGCGTCTGTAATCCGGAACCCTTGGCGGATTTTGTAGATCTGTTCTTCCTTGGCGAGGGGGAAGAAGTCGATCTTGAAGTGATCAATTTGTACAAAGAACAGCGAAAGAAAGGCATTTATAACAAAAAGAAGTTCTTGCGTGCCTGTGCTGATATTGAAGGGGTATATGTCCCATCATTATATACGGTGACCTACTGTACAGACGGTACCGTCAAGGCGGTTACTCCCTGTGACGGTGCCCCTGCAAAGATCCGCAAACGCATCATTGCAGACCTTAATACCTGCTATTATCCTGACTACTTTGTTGTGCCGTATACCGATGTGGTTTTCGACCGGGTGCAGAGTGAAATATTCCGTGGTTGTATCCGGGGATGCCGCTTCTGCCAGGCGGGATTCATCTATCGCCCGGTACGGGAAAAAAGTGTGGATGTCATTGACCGACAGAGCCACGATCTGTGTGGTTCCACCGGGTATGAAGAATTTTCGCTGTCATCCCTTTCCACCAGTGACTATACGCAGCTCGAACCGTTGCTTGACCGTCTACTCGAATGGGCGGAAAAAGAACATACCAATATTACGTTGCCCAGCTTGCGGGTTGACGGCTTTTCGGAAGAATTGGTCAACAGGCTCAATGTTTTGCGGCGGGCAGGGCTGACCTTTGCGCCGGAGGCGGGAACACAGCGACTGCGGGATGCAATCAACAAAAATCTGACCGAGGAAGAAATACTGGAAACTGCCGACAAAGCATTCCGTGGCGGGTGGACGGCGGTCAAACTGTACTTTATGACCGGCTTGCCGACCGAAACGCCGGAGGATATCGAGGGCATGGCGGAACTGGGGCAGAAGATCGTCGACCGATTCTACCGCAACCCGGACAAGCCAAAAGGCAAAGGGGTCACGGTGACCATGAGCGCATCCTGTTTTGTCCCGAAACCGCATACCCCGTTCCAGTGGGAACCGCAGGCAACAGTGGAAGAACTGGCACAAAAGCAGGAACATTTAGTGCATTCCATCCACACAAAGAAGATCACCTTGCACTGGCATGATGCATCCACCAGTTTTTTGGAGGCGGTGCTGGCACGGGGCGACCGCCGACTGGGAGCGGTACTGGAAGAAGCACAGCAGCGGGGATACAGCCGGGATGTGTCGAGCAACAAGTTTTCACTTGACGGGTGGATGGAGATCTTCCGGCAGCTGGGAATTGATCCGGCATTCTATGCCAATCGCCGCCGCCCGCTCGATGAAGTCCTGCCGTGGGATCATCTGGACTATGGCGTGACCAAGGATTTCCTTATCCGGGAAAACAAAAAAGCGCATGAGGCGATCACCACCCCCCACTGTCGTCAGCAGTGTGCGGGATGCGGTGCGTCATGCTGGAAAGAGGGTGTGTGTGTTGAAAACCGTACGGATCGTGTTCAGTAAACGGGACAGAGCCCGTTTCATCTCCCATCTGGATTTGATGCGTACCATGATCCGGGTGGTGCGCCGTGCGGCGATCCCCGTGTGGTATACCGAGGGGTTCAACCGCCATCCGTATCTGGTGTTTGCCGCACCGCTCTCACTCGGCTATGAGGGGGAACATGAAACGATGGATCTGCGGCTGGAAGAAGAGATGCCGTATACGCAACTGGTCGAACGGCTGAATGATGCCATGCCGCAGGGACTGCGTGCGGTGTCGGCGGCAGAGGCGGTTTGCAAGCCGGGTGACCTGTTTGCTGCCCGCTACCGTCTAACATTCGACTGCCCCGGTGAATGCGTGCGCCGTCTGCTCCGGCAGGACGCCATCCCGGCGGAGAAAAAGACCAAGAAAAAAACGATGAAAACGGTGGATATCCGTCCGGCGTTTGCGGATGCTGTGACCGAGGATACGCCGGACGGCTGTGTGATGACCGTTACCCTGCCCGCAAACAGCGCAGAGACCGTCAACCCCGGCTTGTTCCTTACGGCACTGGAGCAGTCCACCTTTTTCGCACAGCCGGTGCATTGCTCGGTTCTGCGGCTGGAACTGCTGGATAAAAACGGTGCGCCGTTCCGATGAATGGGCGTGAAACGGAAAATTTTGCTTTTGCCCGCCGGAAACGGTTGACAAATGCCGCAGGAGCGGGTATAATGGGACACGGCGATTCAAGGGGAGTCCATTCTTCCCGTTGTAGCCCATTTGGAGAGTTGTCCGAGTGGT
>JAZLKY010000168.1:0-4101 GCA_045597885.1 Acutalibacteraceae bacterium
AGTTCGGCTCCCTTCGGCTATTCGGGAGATCCTTTTCATCCGGGGAATGGTATGATCCGGAACACCTGCTCATACAGGAAGGCACCCAGTACCCGATATCCCTCCTCAGCAAAATGCACCCCATCGGAGGGATAAGGACGTCCGATCTCCTTGGCTTTAGCGGCAAGGTCAACGACCGGCAGACCATATTTCTCCGCTACACGGTAAACCGCTTCATTCCGTTTTTCCACCCGCCGTTGCCGCTCGTCATCGTTGGCGACATCAGTGGTCGACAACAGGATAAGCGGCTCTTTCACTGTGGAGAGCAACCATTCCGTCATCCGACGGTATTCCTGTTCGTATGCCTCCTCGGTCAAATGCCAGCCATGCAGACCGTTGTTGAACAGCACCGCATCCCGACGGGGCTGCTGTTGCAGGCACACCTGCAAGGTGGGACGGAAAAAAGGGTTGTCCAGTGCCTTTGATGTGCCGAAGCCGTCAAAGAACACTGTATTCCCCGATGCGGCGGTGGCGTGCTGACGGACCCCGCAGGAGATAGAATCCCCGATATACAGTACCCTCCCGGCATCTGTCTTTTCGGTGCTGTCCCACCACACATTGTCCCACTCGTACTTTTCCAAAGGAGTTTGCCTGTCATTAGTCTCATAGGTGAACATAATTGTCTCTCCTTCCCATTTTTCCTCATTAGCCGTTTGTAAAAAACAATCATTCCTAAAAAAACAGGGATTTCTGCCAATATTGTACCACATAAGGAGGGGATAGCCATAGACTATTCCTGCCAAAAAATGTATTTTTATGTCAGCAGAGCCAATAGCTCTTCCGCCGTCATGGTTTCCGGAGATGGGCAGCCACTGCCGACGACCGATTCCGCCAACTGCCACTTGTCCTCTTGCAGACGTAATATTTTTTCTTCCACCGTATCCCGGACGACCAGCCGGATCACCTGTACCGGTTTTTTCTGACCGATACGGTGCGCACGGTCGGTAGCTTGGTTCTGTGCCGACAGATTCCACCACGGATCGTAATGGATCACCATATCCGCTCCGGTAAGATTCAGTCCCGTACCGCCCGCCTTCAGAGAAATCAGAAAAACGGATGTGCTGTCAGCATTGAAGGCATCGACCAGCATCGAGCGCTGTTCTTTGGATGTTGCCCCCGTGAACAGATAGTGGGATATTTTCTCCGTCTGCAGCCGTTGGCGGATCAATTCCAACATAGAGGTGAATTGAGAAAACAGCAACACCTTATGCCCGCCGCCGACAGCCTCTTTGATCAGTTCTACACAAGCTTCCAATTTACAGCTTTCGCCGGTATACCCCTCACAGCACAGCCGGGGATCACAGCAGATCTGCCGCAGTCGGGTAAGCAATGCCAGCACCTGTATGCGCTGTTGTCCACTGTTTGTCCCCCTTATCCCTGCTTCCAGTTGACGGCGCAGTGTGAAAACCGTATCGGCATAGACCTGCTTCTGGGCAGTTTCCATAGTGGCAGGCAACACCTGTTCGGTCTTGGGCGGCAATTCGGTCAGCACATCCCGTTTCAAGCGTCGGAGGATAAAAGGAGATATCATGCGGTTGAGCCGCTCCAGCACCCTTTCATCCCCCTGCCGTACGATGGGGATCTCAAATCGGGTTCGAAATTTTGTATAACTGAACAGAACGCCCGGCATCAAAAAATCAAATATACTCCACAGTTCCGACAATCGGTTTTCTATCGGCGTACCCGTCAGAGCAAACCGTTGTACCGACCGGATCACCTTGACAGCTTTGGCATTCTGCGTAGTACTGTTCTTGATATACTGGGCTTCATCCAGTACATGATAGCGAAAAGATAACGGCTCATACCATTCCACATCCCGCTTGAGTATATCGTAGGAGGTGATCACCGCATCATAGGCATTTGCCTCCTTCAGCCGTTCCCGGCGGGTGGCAACATCCCCGACAATACAACAGGTCTTCAGCGACGGAGCAAACCGGGCGATCTCCCGCTCCCAGTTCAGTATCAGCGAGGTGGGGCAAACGATCAGAGAGGGGACGGTATTCCCCGCCTCTTTTGCACCCAATAACAGGGCAATGATCTGCAAAGTCTTCCCCAATCCCATTTCATCCGCCAAAATACCGCCAAATCCCAATTCTTCCATCGTTCGAAGCCACCGATAACCGCTTTTCTGATACCGGCGCATAATTGGGTGCAAACTGTCCGGCAAGGGATATTCATGTTCTGTCGCTGCCCGACAGCGCTCGATCAACCCCCGATAGCGTTCATCCCGACGGATAAACATTCCATGCCGTTCCCGCAGTGCTTTTTCCAGATACAGCGCCCGGTAACGGGGCAAAGAGATCTTCCCACTGAGAAGATCACTGTCGGAGAGTGAAAGCCCGTCCGTCACCTCTGCCAAACCACTTAATACATCACTGTCCAATAGCACAAACTGACCGTTTTGCAGACGGTGATATTTCCGTTGATGCCGATACCCGGTGATGATACCCGTCAGATCCACCGGGTCAAGAGAACCGGTTTCGACCGTCATTTCCAGCAGTCCGCTCTGAAGGCTGATGCCCACCGACACCTGCGGTGCCGATACCGGTGAAATGTGTTCAAACCGGTCAGAAACATACACTGTTGCCACCTGCCGCAGTGCTTCCACCCCACGGGTAACAAAATCAAACAGTTTTTCTTCATCTCCACGGCATACCAGCAATCCGGTCTGCGGTTGAATAGCAGTAAATTCCCGGCGGATCACCAACTGTGCCCGACGTTCCGCTAACAGATCCCGCCAATTCTCTCCATCCTCTATACCGTCCAAAAACGGCTGAACCGTTTTTTCCCCATACCGATAGAGGACACGGGCGGTAACAGCATCTGTTTCCCCCTCCGGCACATCAAGATATATCTGGACCTCCAACGGAAGTGGCTGATACTCCTCCAACAGCGCCGGATCCCCTTCTATCCGAAGGTAGGGCTTGACGGTATTCAGCACCCCGGAACAAAACGAAGGCAGGACGTTCTTCTCGAAAAAGAGACCGCTTTTTCTCCCGTGGACCGTCCCGATCCATTCCCGCATCCGGGCAGAATAGTCTTTCCCGGCACGGTATAATGTTGACCGATAAAGAACATACAGTTGCCGTATACCGTAGAAAGTTGTTACCCTCTCCCCATAAAGCCGGACACCGTCATCCATTTGCTCCACGGTCACCGACAGGACCGGTTCGCCATCCCGGAAAGCAACTGTCAGTTCCTCTTCGTCCAGCCGCATACAGACTTCTCTTCCCCGATACAGGGCAAAAAAGCGGTCAAATCCGGCGGCTGACAGATACAGTTTGTTTTTTCCACCGGGAGAGACACTGTGCTCATCCAATTCGCTCAGTAAAAAGTCCAACAACTGCCGCCCGTTTTCAGTGAAATTCTCCGGGTCATGTCTCAGCGTCAGCTGTTTGCCATACCGGAGGATCTCCTTCCCGTATACCGCCTGGGCAAACCGTCTGAGGTCTTTAATGGCGTACAGCCGGTCTGTTCCGACAGCACAGGTCAGCCAAATCATTCCGTTATTTTCCGACAAGGTGGGGATGAGATCGACAGGGGTTGTCTCTTCGCCGTCAATACGGGCTGTTTCATTGGAAATATAGCAATCAATAAGCCTCTGTGCCGCCGCATCTGTCTTCCGTCCCGCCCGTCCTGCCATCAGATCGCCGGCGGTCGGTAATTGCCGGATCATATCCAGATAGTATTTGTGTACCAATATCGCCACCAGATGCTTACACAGTCCCTGACCGATGCGAAAATGTCCGCAATCGCAAGCCGCATAATCTATGTCGTCGTTCTCATCAATTCCGATTTCTGCATGGTAGGTGTCATTCCCCTCCTGGAGCACGGCGGAAAGCCAGACGGGAGAAAAAGCGTTGGAAGAACAGTCATACTGCTGTACCCAGCCGTCATTATATCCGCGTACTCCCCGCAGATAAGCGGATCGGCTCTCGGCAAGCTCCCCGATCTTCTTCAGCGAGTAAAATGGCAAAACGCTTCCCCCTTCCAACCGTATTATCTTATTATTATACCCCTATTTTCAGTTTTTGACAACAAAAAAATGCAGACCGCATCACA
>JAZLKY010000169.1:0-3410 GCA_045597885.1 Acutalibacteraceae bacterium
AAAAGAGTATTGTCTCAAGGAGGATTCATATGCGCAAGGTTGCCAGGAAAGTTACGGCTTTGATATTAGTTTTGATATTGCTGGTTTCTGTCGTGCCGTTTTCGGTATCGGCTGAGACCGCTATTCATGAATTGAGGAAGCCAACTATCACCGGTTTGCTTTTGGGGAGAGAGTATTTGCTGTCACTGGAACACGGTGAGGCTTTGGCAGAGGTTTATGATGCTATCGTTTCTGGTGCTGAAAAACTGGAGGAACAGGTGTACCATAAGGAATTCAAGGAAGTTACTCTTGGCATCAGTGCCTTGCCCGTTATTTGGGATGCCTATTGTAATGATCACCCGGAGCAGTTTTGGGTGGCGGGATATTGGTACGGGTACTACGGAGAGCTGGAAAACGGGATCCTTGCTACGGTATATTTGAAATACGGAAAAGAATTTGACGAGGTCGATGAGTTGAATGCCTGCATCGACAGTGTGAACGAGGCGGTTGACGAGACCATAGAGGATGCCGGCATCACCGATGATATGACGGATTATGAGAAGGCGCTTCGCCTGCATGATGTACTCGATGAATACATCGAGTATGATGTCTATGCTGAAAACCGGCGCAATATTTACGGTGCTTTGATCAACGGGCAGGCGGTCTGTGAGGGGTATTGTGAATCGTACAATTACATTCTGACTCTGGTCGGCGTGTGGGCGTATCGGGTGACGGGCAGCAGTCTGGATCAGGATCATGCCTGGTCTATGGTGCGGATGAACGGTAATTACTATCATGTTGATCTCACTTGGGATGACACCAGCGGTACGACTAAGATCCATAATTATTTCGGGTTGACGGACGAAGCCATCAGCGAAGATCATATCGTCAAGATGAATTATCCTCTTCCGGCGTGTACTGCTACCGAGTGCAATTATTTTGTCATGAATAAACTGCCGGACATCCATGCTCAGCCGACGGCGGAAGAGATCGCTTTGCTGATAGAGATATTCAAAACCAGTGAAACGGCTCATGTTCATGTGCTGGGAGATGACCCACAGAGTTTGGTGGATTGGTGGATGTATGACAGTGGAACGGAAGGTTCCCATTACTATGACAATGCGATGAATATTGCTCAACGTGTCATTAAGAACAAATCGGGATTCGGTTTCAGTGGGATAGCGCAGGGACGGGAGTGTTTCCTCAATCTGGTGGGAGAACGGCGGGAGATGCCGCCAAAGCCTGCCGCCCCTGTTGTTCAGAGCCAGACGAAGAACTCGGTGAGATTGAAGTATACCATGTGGTACGAATACAGCATGGATAGAGTAAACTGGACGCAGGATCCCAACTTCACCGGCTTGAAGGCAGGGAAGACGTATACCTTCTATCAGCGTCAAATGCAGTTGGAGAATTCTTTTGCCAGCCCTGCCAGCGATGGCGTGACGGTGACTATGCCGGCTGCCGGTCCGATCGTTCCGAAAAAGGGAGAACTGACGGGTGACGGCGAGGTGGATGCAGACGATTTGACGGCACTTGCCCGCCATACTGCGAAGCTGGATATTATTACTGATGCCACCGCCTTGCAAAATGCCGATGTGACCGGCGACGGCGAGGTGGATACGGATGATTTGACAAAGCTTGCCCGCTTTATAGCCAAGCTTGAGGACCTTTGACGTGAGTTATAAGCCCTGTGAAGCAGGTGACGGTCGACGTACTTGCTTTGCGGGGCTTTTTTGATTTGCTGTCGGTGCTTTACGGGCGATGTAATGTCATGGTAATCTTTTTCTTTTTTCCTTGACTTTTATTTTGATATGCGGTATGATAGGGGGGAAATGTGAACACCGCAAAGACAGAGATGGAGTCAGTAGCAGGAGTAGGGGTTCCGCAGCGAGCCGGGGAGGGTGTGAGCCCGGTGGATGTACCTCTCTTGTGAACATCCCTCCGGAGTTGCCGACTGAACGGATTTTCCCAGTAGGTCTGTGCCGGGTTTCCTCCGTTATTGGGAACGCATATGACAGTATGCCGGAATGGGTGGTATAGCCGACGGCGATCGGGTTCGGCCCCCTTCGGCTATAGCGAAAGAGATTTGGGCTTTCGTCCTGTGGTGCAGGGCGAAGTTTTTTATTTAGGAGGAAACGGAATGTACAATAAAGTACCTACCAACATGAATTTTGTGGAACGGGAGAGGAATGTCCTGCAATTCTGGACAGAAAGTGACGTGTTTCAGAAGAGCGTGGACAGTCACCGGGAGGGGGAGACCTATACGTTTTATGACGGTCCCCCGACAGCAAACGGGAAGCCCCATATCGGGCATGTGCTGACACGGGTGATCAAGGACATGATCCCCCGCTACCGGACGATGAAGGGATATACCGTCCCCCGGAAGGCGGGGTGGGATACCCACGGCCTGCCGGTCGAGCTGGAGGTGGAGAAGCTGCTCGGTCTGGACGGCAAAGAACAGATCGAGGAATATGGCTTGGAGCCGTTTATCGCTAAGTGTAAGGAAAGTGTCTGGAAATACAAGGGGATGTGGGAGGAATTTTCCGGTATCGTCGGATTCTGGGCGGATATGGATGATCCTTATGTCACCTATCACAATGACTATATCGAATCCGAATGGTGGGCGCTGAAGCAGATCTGGGATAAAAAATTGCTGTATAAGGGCTTTAAGATCGTCCCCTATTGTCCTCGGTGCGGAACACCGTTATCCAGTCACGAAGTGGCACAGGGATATAAAAATGTCAAGGAGCGCAGTGCGGTCGTTCGCTTCAAGGTGGCGGATGAGGATGCTTATTTCCTTGCCTGGACGACAACGCCGTGGACACTGCCCAGCAACGTGGCACTGTGTGTCAATCCCCATGAGAACTATTGTAAAGTCAAGGCGGCGGACGGATACACCTATTATATGGCGGAGGCTTTGCTGGATACGGTCCTCGGCAAGCTGGGGACCGATGAGGTATCCGCCTACACGGTGTTGGCAACATTCAAAGGCACTGATTTGGAATATAAGGCATATGAACCGTTGTTCCCCTGCAGTAAAACCGTGGCGGACAAACAGCATAAGAAGGGTTTCTTCGTCACCTGTGATACCTATGTCACTATGAGTGACGGTACGGGGATCGTACATATTGCCCCCGCTTTTGGTGAGGATGACTCGCTGGTCGGGAAGAAATATGATCTGCCTTTTGTGCAGTTGGTTGATAGCAAGGGCAATATGGCACCGGAAACGCCGTATGCCGGTCTGTTCGTCAAAAAAGCGGATCCACTGGTATTGACCGATCTGGATAAAGAGGGAAAACTTTTTGATGCGCCTAAATTTGAGCATGATTACCCCTTCTGCTGGCGTTGTGATACCCCCCTGCTGTACTATGCCCGTGAATCCTGGTTCATCAAGATGACCGCCGTGCGGGAGGATCTGGTGAAGAACAACA
>JAZLKY010000170.1:0-1918 GCA_045597885.1 Acutalibacteraceae bacterium
GGCCTCCGACTTTTTTGAATCTTTACCAAACCGTAGGGAACGGGCTTGCCCGTTCCCTACGGTGTTGCCGTGAATTTTGCGGGATGCTCGGCGGGACGATGGGCATCGTCCCCTACGAACACTATTCAAAGTGCGTTGGCAAATCAAACACACATTTTCACTGTTTTAGGAAAAGAACCTTGCGTACTTGATCGGTTGACTTTTTATGCTTTTTAATATATGATGAGGAAGAAAAGAGGTGCAGAACATGATCGTTTCCACATTCTTTGACCATTTGCTGTCTGCGTCACAGGAAACAAAATTGTCAGTCAAAGCCATAGCGCAGCAGTGTGTGACGGCGGGGATCACAGGATTGGATATTCTTGACTGTCATCTCACATCGGAAAAACGATACTTACTGGAGGAGTGCCGTTCCTGCGGAATGACTGTCAGCAGTTTTGTATCATTTTCCGATTTTGCACATGATCCGTCTGCATCACGGGCGGAACAGATCCTCAAACAGGCAATTTCCATTGGTGCACCGATCATTCTTGCGGTTCCCGGTTATTTGAATGAGGGTGAAAACAGACAGGCGGCGATGGAAAAAACGCTTTCTGCGTTGGATATGCTTTGCTCCCGTGCAAAACGGTATGGCATCACAGTCGGCGTGGAAGATTTTGATGACCGTCGTGTGCCGGTTACGGATACGGCAGAACTCAAATGGTACCTTGACCGCATCCCGACACTCTCCTGCATTTTAGATACCGGCAATTTTCTGTATTGCGGGGAAGATACATTGACAGCGTATGAGAGTTTAAAATCTCGCATTACCCGGCAAATCCACTGCAAAGACCGTACATTTCGGTTTTGTCCCGGTGCCGATCCTTTGCAGACCACCGACGGAAAAACGGTCTACGGTACGGCAGTGGGGGAGGGAGAAGTGCCGATCGGTTCAGTTTTGACGGATGCATTCTTAAACGGATTTGACGGGACAGTCACGATCGAAATCTTTGGCATCTCAGATCAGCTCGGCGGGCTGCTTCGCTCGGCAGAATATATTACGGAAAGGAAAA
Organism: Acutalibacteraceae bacterium; assembly: GCA_045597885.1. GTDB lineage: Bacteria > Bacillota > Clostridia > Oscillospirales > Acutalibacteraceae > UBA5905. The sequence continues at coordinate 1,053 of JAZLKY010000170.1, forward strand.
GGCATACCATCCATGCGGAATAAACGTTTTTTATTGTTTGATTTAGATGGGACACTGACCGATCCGGGCATCGGGATCACAAATTCTGTTCAATATGCTCTTGCAAAATTTAATATTTTCCCGAAAACACGGGAGGAATTATTTCCCTATATCGGTCCGCCGTTGACCGATTCCTTTCAAAACTATCACGGACTTTCGCCGGAGGAATCCCTGCAGGCATTAGCGTTTTATCGGGAATACTTTACGCATACCGGCATTTTTGAAAATACCCTCTTTCCGGGCATGACCGAATTATTGCAGAATTTACGTGATGCCGGGTATTCTTTGATCATCGCCACATCCAAGCCGGAAGAATATACCGTACGGATATTAGATCATTTTGGCTTGACACCGTTTTTTGATTTTGTCGCCGGAAACACTTTAGCGGAAGAACGTCCGACAAAAGCCGATGTGATCCGTTACATCTGTTCACATTTCCCCGAAATCAATGAAAAAAACACCTTAATGATAGGCGACCGACACCATGATGTGGAGGGAGCAAAAGAAAATGGCATCCCCACTGTCGGTGTTTCCTACGGCTATGGATCATCGGCAGAATTGGAAAGTGCCGGTGCAATTGCCATAGCAGACGATTTGTATTCTCTTTTCGATATAATAAAATCCAATCTTTCCCTGTGAGGATTTTTCAAGATATTGTGTTTTTTTTGTTTTTTTTACACTTTTTTTACTTTACATTGCGATATTTATGTGGTATCATATATGATGGCGTGTCTGGGGAATGATATTTACTGTCGTTTCCTTGCACATATTGACCAATTTTATATTACACCCTTAAAGGAGGAAAATATCTATGGCAAGAAAATTCA
>JAZLKY010000171.1:0-7676 GCA_045597885.1 Acutalibacteraceae bacterium
ACTGTCGGGAACCCGCCAGCACCACCCCCATCTGTAACATTAGCATCAATATTGAGGTGCCGCCATAGCTGAAGAACGGCAGACTGATCCCCGTGTTGGGGAGCAGATTGGACACCACGGCGATATTGATTGCCACCTGCAAACCGATCTGCAATGTCAGACCGATCGCCAGCATACTGCCGAATTTATCCGGTGCTTTCATAGCGATGGTGAATCCACGCCACACCAACAAGGCAAACAACAGCACCACAACTACAGCACCGATGAATCCCATCTCCTCACATACTACCGAAAAGATGAAATCATTCTGCGGTTCGGGCAGGAACAAATGCTTTTGCCTGGAATTGCCGGGTCCCTGCCCCAACAGCCCGCCCGATCCGATGGCGTACAGTGACTGGACGGTCTGCCACGCTTGGTCTCTGCCTCCCAAACCGTTGGAAAAGACCTCCATCGGATGAAGCCACACCTCAATGCGATCCTTTTCGTAACCCAGCACCGCTACCATAAAATACACACCGCCGAGGCCGGCACCGAGAATACCCAGCAACAAGCCCCAGTTGACACCGCCTATAAACATCATGGCAAAACCCAGCAAGCCGATCAGCAGAGTACCGGACAGGTGAGGCTCCAGAACGACCAAAGCACAGGTGATACCCAACAGGATCATAAGCGGCAAAAAACCCTTCAACGGGTTCTTCATTTTTTTGTAATTTAAAGAGATCAAGTGGGAAAAGAGCAAAACAACCGAAAACTTAGCCAATTCTGATGGCTGGAACTGCACACCGGGCAGACGGATCCATCGGTGAACACCGGTCGAAGACGGCATAAACAGTGCCACCACCAGCAGTATGATGCTGACCGTCCAGAACAGCCAGGCAAATCGGTGCAGGATATGATAATCCACCACAGATACTGCCAGCATCCCGACCAAGCCGACCGCAGCAAAAATCAACTGCTTGCGAATATAGTAATAACTGTCTCCATCATTATAGTTAAAAGCATATACGTGGCTGGCGGAATACAGACTCGCCAATCCCACTACCAGCAAGACCATCAGCAACACAAAAAAAGTCATATCAAAATCACCGGAAACATTGAATATCCGGTGTAGCCACTGCCGGAAAGTGATCCGTTGCTTCTTTGCTTTTGTCATAGGTCGTGCCTCCTTTCGCGTAAACTGTCTGCTCAGCCTCCGACAGTCAACAGAACGATACCGATCACACTGCCTGCCGCCGTGATCCCGGTAAATACCGCCACGATGCGGTTTTCATTCCATCCGCTCAATTCAAAATGGTGATGCAGTGGGCTCATTTTAAACAGGCGCTTGCCGTGTGTTAGTTTGAAATACCCCACCTGCAGGATCACCGACATATTTTCCATGATATAGAGAATACCGACCGGCACCAGTAAAAACGGTTGTTCTATACCAAACGCCAGTGCTGTCAGCACGCCGCCGATAAACAGCGAACCGGTATCACCCATAAACACTTTGGCAGGATGAAGATTCCACAGTAAAAACCCGGCAATGGCACCGGCGAACGTAACGGCAAACAGACATTCCCCCGGCAACCCGCTCAATCCTGCCATCAGCAAAAATGCCAACGCCGCCACAAATGAGGTCATACCGCACAAGCCGTCCACGCCATCAGTAAGATTGGTGGCATTCGTCATTGCCACGACGACAAACATACAGAACGGAATGAACCAGATCCCCCAGTTGACCGTTCCGACAAAAGGAATGTCGAACGCCCCTCTGCCGTAGATATACAGCGTAACGGCATAGGATGCGGACAGCAACAACTGCAGCAGCATCTTCTGCATGGCTGTCAGCCCCAAATTCCGCTTTTTGACCACCTTGATATAATCATCTGCAAAACCGATCAATCCGCATCCCAGCGCCAGCCCCGCACCTGCCAGCAAACGGACGGTATCATAAGGAACGCCAAACAACGGAAATGCATCCGTCAGACGGATGATCAGCAACGCCAAAAAGAAAACGCTCATGGAAGCGGCAATAAACATGATGCCGCCCATAGTGGGCGTTCCCTGCTTTTTTTGATGCCAACTGGGACCTTCCTCCCGAATAGTCTGTCCAAAACGGAGTTTGTGTAACCACGGGATCAGGATCTTTCCCAAAAAAGCCGCCAGCAAAAACGAAACCAATCCCGCCAAGGACATCAATACCGTTCCTGTCGGATTCATCATGTGCGGTCATTCCTCTCTTTAATCATTCTTGCAGTGCCTGCGCCACAATCTCCCGCTCATCCAAATGCAGAATGTCTTCACCCACGATCTGATAGGTCTCATGACCTTTGCCCGCCAACAGGATCGTATCGCCCGGCAGGGCATGGGAAACGGCCCAGCGGATCGCCTCGATCCGGTTTTCTATCACGGTGACAGGAACAGCATTGTTTTCTATTCCTGCCATAATGTCCCGGATGATGGCACCGGGCTCTTCCGAGCGTGGATTATCCGAAGTGACTATAACCGCATCTGACAGCCGGGCGGCAATAGCGCCCATCTGCGGTCGTTTCCCCTTATCCCGGTCTCCGCCGCAACCAAATAACGTGACCAACCGTCCGGCACAGCATTCTTTCAACGTGCGGCAGATATTATCCAATCCGTCCGGGGTATGTGCGTAGTCGATCACCACCGTGAAATCCCGATCGGTCGGAACTACCTCAGCCCGTCCCTTAACACCGTGAGCAGTGCAAAGTGCCCCGACAACGGCATCAAAATCCATTCCCGCCTGCAAACACGCCGTTGCCGCCGCCAGAGCGTTATACACCGAAAACTGACCGGGGATCGCCAACGACACCCTGCCACTTCGGTTTCCGTAAACCAAATCAAATGCCACCCCGTCTGCCCGATGGGTGATAGCAGTCGCTCGGACATCGGCTTCCTTTTCCACGCCAAAAGTACAACAAGTACAGGAGACATCCCGCATGATTGATGCCGTCCACGGATCGTCCCCGTTGAATGCACCGGCCCGGCTCATGGAAAAGAGGCGTTTCTTGGCATGCATATAGTTTTCCATTGTGCCGTGGTAATCAAGATGATCCTGTGTCAGATTGGTAAAAACACCGACATCATAGGTACACCCCGCCACCCGTTGCTGATCCAGTGCATGAGAGGATACTTCCATCACACAGGTGTCGCACCCCTCTACCACCATCAGTGCCAAGATGCTTTGCAGATCGAAAGAGTCCGGCGTCGTACGCTCTGCCGGCAGAGCCCGGTCACCGATCATATTCTGGACGGTGCCGATCAGCCCGACTTTATGTCCCGCCGCCTCTAACATATATTTTATCAGTGTGGAGGTGGTGGTTTTTCCGTTTGTACCGGTGATCCCGATCATATGTAATCGGTCTGCCGGATTGCCGAACCAATTGGCGCAAAGCAGTGCCCACACACGGCGGGTATTGTCAGCCACCAGTTGGGTTCGCAATCCCATGTCCCGTTGCGTCACGATCGCCGCCGCCCCTGCCTGTTCCGCCTGTGCCGCAAACCGATGGCCATCCACTGCTGTGCCGTCAATGCACACGAACATACAGCCCGGTTCTACCCGACGGGAGTCGCAGGTGATGGCAGTGATCTCCCGATCACCGTCCAAAGCATAGGACACAAGTCCCGTTCCTTTAAGTAAATCACGCAATTTCATAACTGTTCCGTCCTTTTCTTCCGTATACTGTTTATCAGCCGGCAGTGGAATCCGCCGTGTCGCCGTAAAGGAAACCGACAACGATCACCGTTCCCTTAGCGACCTGCTGACCGGCTTCCAGGCTTTGCCGGCTGGAAACTGCTGTTTTGTCGTTCCCCGCTACCAGTCCTTCCAACTGCACATTCAATCCGTAACTTGCCGCCAAGCCGTTGACTTCCGATACCGTCTTGCCGATGAAGCTGGGGACAGTCACAGTGATATCCGTATTATCTTCGGTGTAGAGCAAAACTGACCCGCCGGAAGGAATGCCCTGTCCCGCCGCCGGCACCTGCCGGAGTACCGTCTCTCCGTTTCCGATCACGGTCGCCTTCAGTCCGGCATTGACCACTTTGGTCTGTGCCGCTCCCGTCTGTGTCCCCACCACGCCGGGCGTGGTTCGGCTGAGCGATGCCAATTCCGCTTGGGTATATGACGGTTCTACCCCCAAATATGGCAGCACGGCATTGAATATTTTCTGTGCTACCGGCGCAGAGATCGTTCCGCCGAACCGGTTGTCACATTGAGGCTGATCCAACAGCACCAAAACAAATATCTGCGGATCATCAGCCGGGGCAAATCCGGCAAAGGATGCCACAACTTCATTGCCCTCCATGTCCCGCTTTTCGGATGTACCTGTCTTTCCAGCCACCCGATAACCTGCCACATAAGCATTTTTGGAACCGCCGCCATTGACTGCCGCCGCTAAAATGGAGCAGATACGGCTGGAGGTGGAAGAGGAGATCACCTGCCGCTTGACAACAGGCTGGGTGGTAGACAGGACATTGCCATCCTCGTCCAACACCTTATCCACAATATAGGGCGTCATCAGTTTCCCGCCGTTGGCAACGGCACAAAAAGCCGCCGCCATCTGCATAGGCGTTATTTTGAACGTCTGACCGAATGCTGCTGTAGCCAAAGAGGCATCGTACAGATTCAGATCTCCTGCCGAGTAGAAAAGTCCTCTGTTGGAGGCTTCTCCGTTCATGTCGACTCCGGTCTTTTCGGTAAAGCCAAAGCCCTCAAAGTATTTGTAGAATACATTGGCTCCCAATTTCAAGCCCAACTGCATGAAGTACGGGTTACAGGACTTGGAGATCGCCCCCGGCAGATCGAGTATGCCGTGACCTCCCGCCTGGTGACAACGAATATGCCAGCCGCCGACATCATAGAAGCCGGGGCAGTTAAAGGTAGTACCCTCGGTGATCGCATTTTCTTCCAATCCCATGGCGGTAGTAAACACCTTAAACACCGAACCGGGTTCATAGGTGTCAACCAGTGCCTTGTTCTTCCACTGCGCCTGCAAAGCATTGTTGGTGGCGGCGCTGACCTCATCATCCCCTGAGAGCGTTTTCAGCCACTCGACAGCAGTGGGATCAGTTACGGTGAACGGCTTGTTGGGATCATAATCTCCCTTCACTGCGCATGCCAACACACCGCAGGTCTTAACATCCAGTACCAACGCGACGCCCCGGTTGGCACATTCGGCGGAGGCGATCGCTTCCGACAGATACTTTTCTGCATACATCTGCACGGTCGAATCCAACGTCAGTACCAAGCTGCCGCCATCCTTGGCATCTACCACTTTGGTATATTCCATCGTGGTAGGCATCTCATCGCCCAATCCGTTCTGGGCGGTCACGATCCGTCCCGCCGTTCCCGCCAGTACGGATTCATATCGGCTTTCCAATCCTTCCAATCCTATATTATCCGTACCGGTGAAGCCCAGGACGGTGGATGCCAGCGTTCCCTGCGGATAGTAGCGCTTATAGTCTTTTATCACATAAAACGCCGCCGACAGCCCGTTTTCAGCGACCCAGTCAGAGAAAGCAGTCTTTTCATTATACTCGACCTTGGATTTGATCACTTCATACTGTGAATCGACCTTGCAGGTCTGCTTATACACCTTATCCGACTGCAATCCAAACAGATGGGACAATCCTTCCGATATGAATTGCCGCTCTTTTTCAAGCGCTTCCGCCTCGCTCAAAGTCTGTGTTTTATCTGCACCTTTGATTCTTTTCCAATTGAGATCGGCAATATTTTTGGGAGACATGATGATTTTCCAGACATCCGCCGATTCCGCCAGTGGTTGCATAGTCGCATCATAAATGGTCCCCCGCTTGGCAGTAACTACCGTATCGTTAAGTTGCTGTGAAACAGCCCGTTTTGTCCACATTTCTCCATGGATCAGCTGGGTATACAGCAGGCTGACGATATCCGCCCCAAGAAAGCCCACGATGACCAATATCACCGCCAGCAACGCCCGCCGCCGCATCTGTTTTGTAGGCGACCGGGTAGGCACGGAGGAAGAGGGCTGTTTCGCCATGAAGACCATCCTTTCTTTAAATTTCGGACAAGTTTCGACAACTTTTTCTGTCAATGTAAACGCAAAACGAGAGTCAAGGAGCGTTTTCGCCGTCTTAACTCTCGATGCCGCCGTTTACACTGCTATACGTATTACTGTCATCCTGTCATTATGCACCATCAGGAGAAAAAACCGCACAAGCCCGTCCAGACATCGTATAACCAGCCAAACTGTCCTTTCGGGACTGTCACAAGATCTTCTGCGGCGGCAGGAATATAATAGATCTGACTGCTTTCCGCCGGCAACATCCCGTTACTTTGTGCATACAGTTCCATCTGTTCTGCCGATGTTTTGGAAGCCAACTCTGCTTCCAGCCGGACCCGCTCACTTTGCAGGGTGCCCAACTGTGTCTGATATTCGGAAATCGTTCGGTTCATTTCGGTCAGACGGACATTGCAGGTGATGAAGAATCCGACCATCCCCATAACGATCAAAGCCAGTACCAGGTAGACGACCACATTCAGCACCGCCTGGCGCCGTTGGCGCTTATGCTTGTCCTTTTGTACACGGACATTATTCTGCATCGCCACCAACCGGGGCTCTCTGGGTTGGAACCGTTCCAAGTTGTACGCTTCATTCTCGCCGCTCAATCCGATCGTCTCCTTTCGTCAAATGTGATCCGTTATCGGTATAACGGGAATGGATCTTCTCAACACACCGCAGCTTTGCACTGCGACTGCGGGGATTTGCCGTCAGTTCTGCCGCCGTGGCGGTAGCAGGCTTCTTCAGCACCGCCTGTGCCGCCGGTGTCCGCCCGCATACACAAACCGGAAATTCCCGTGGACAGATGCATCCCTGCCGCCAAGAGGCAAAGCGCTCCTTGACCATTGCATCTTCCAATGAATGAAAGGTGATCACCGCCAGCCTACCGCCGGGCTTCAGGCAATCAAAAGCGACATCCAATGCCGCCGATAAGCAATCCAGTTCTCCGTTGACGGCGATCCGCAGAGCCTGAAACACCCGCCTGGCAGGATGCCCGTCACGGCGTGCCGCCGCCGGCACACTGCGGCTGATGATGTCTGCCAACTGCAAGGTGGTCTCGATCGGATGCTTGTCCCGCTCCCGAACCACCGCACGGGCAATACTGCGGGAATACCGCTCCTCGCCATATCGCAGAAAAACACACGCCAATTCTCTCTCTGACAACCGTGCCAACAACTGCGCCGCCGTCTCTCCCGACTGACTCATCCGCATATCCAGTGGCGCATCGGAATGATAGGAGAAACCCCGTTGGGGCGCATCCAACTGATGAGATGAAACCCCGATGTCAAGCAGTATGCCGTCCACCGCCGGGATCTGTAAAGAGGCAAGCGCCTCATCCATGTGTACAAAATTGGTCTGCCGAAGGGTAACCGGCAATCCTGCCAGCCGTTCTCCCGCCGCCATAATGGCATCGGGGTCCTGGTCGAGGGCGATCAATCTGCCGGTCGTCAACCGGGAAGCAATGGCGTGGGAATGACCGCCGCCGCCCGCCGTCCCATCCAAGTAGATGCCTGTGGGGCGGATCTGCAGGGCATCCAGCGTCTGCTCCAGCAGTACCGGCTGATGATATCCCTCTGCCATACGCCTGCCACGCCCTTTCGTCCTGCTGTATCAGAATCCCAACCGACG
>JAZLKY010000172.1:0-7138 GCA_045597885.1 Acutalibacteraceae bacterium
GTTGGCGGAAATAGAGCTGCGCAGGGTGATCGCCACCTTGGAGAAGCCGAAGGTATCCGCCAATTTTTTGGCGACCTCTTTATAACTCTCGTGGTTGACCATGCCGGCGGTCACATCGGTGTTGTCCGCCTTGATGCCGAACACATCGGCGGCATCCTCCTCGTTGGCAATACAAACATCGACATAAGGCATCAGACTGCCCATAACCTGTCCCGCCTTCTCTTTTGTCCACAGTTTCTTACGGTAGTTGAGATCGCAGGAAACCGTCAGTCCCTTCGCTTTGGCGGCTTTGCAGGCTTCCAGACAGATCGCCGCTACGTTGTCACCCAACGCCGGGGTAATGCCGGTGAAGTGGAACCATTCTGCTCCCTCAAAAATGGCATCCCAGTCAAAGTCCGCCGTTGTCGCCTCGGCAATAGCGGAATGGGCACGGTCATACACCACCAAAGAGGGACGTTGAGAAGCGCCCTTTTCGCAGAAGTAGATACCTACCCGGTCACCGCCGATGGCGATGGAGGAAGTATCCACATTCCAACGGCGCAGTTCTCCCAAACACGCCTTGCCCACCTCGTTGGCGGGCAGCTTGGTGACAAATTTGGCGGGGATATCGAAATTGGCAAGCGATACCGCCACATTTGCCTCGCCGCCGCCGAAGGTCATCTCCAACAGGTTGGTGTTGATGACACGCAGATATTCCGGCGGTGCCAACCGCATCATAATCTCACCGAATGTTACTACTCTTGTCATTGTTTTGTTCATAGTTTTCATTTCCTTTCTTGCGGAATGGTGGCTGGTTTTGCGAAGCAAAATCGCCACTGTCTAAGTGGCGAAAACCACAAAACGCCAAGTTTGAAAGATTTATCTTTCAAACTTATCCCTCCCGTGCCATACGGATGTTCTCCATGAATTTTGCGGCATTCGCCTTGACATCGCCTTTCATCAGACTGCTGCCCGCACCGACCGCCACGGCGCCTGCCTTGATCCACTCGCCGGCATTGTCAGCCGTCACACCGCCGGTCGGCATGATCTGTGCATAGGGCAACGGACCACGGATATCTTTGATGAATGCCGGTCCGAACAGGTCGCCGGGAAACAGTTTGAGCACATCCACACCGGCTTCCATCGCAGACACCGCTTCGGTCACGGTAAGAATGCCTGCCATACTGGGCTTACGATACCGGTTGCACAGCTTCGTCACTTCCGGATTAAAGTGAGGAGATACAATAAACTCCGCCCCGGAAAGCAAAGCAATACGGGCAGTCTCACTGTCCAAAACCGTTCCGGCTCCCAAAATGATCTGCTCACCGTATTGGCGGGACAAATCCTCGATCACCCGATGGGCATACGGAACGGTAAAGGTCAACTCGATCGCCTTGATCCCGCCGTCGATGCATTTTTCCACGATCTCCATGGCTTTTTCGGAGGTCTCTCCCCGCACCACAGCGACCATGCCGCTCTCCCGGATGGACAACAGCACTTCTTCTTTTGTTCGCATTATCCAGTCACTCCTTACCATATTTGGAAATGTAAGGGCTTACATTTCCTTGTTAACATCATTTTACAACGAATAGTAAAAAAGGTCAAGGTTTTTTTGACGTTTTTTGTAGGCTTTTTGCAGAGGTTTTCCATTCTGTTTCGCTTTTTGACGTTTTTATTGACTTTTTCGGTGCTGTACGTTAAAATGATGGTGAATTTCAATGAAAGAAGGGGAATTATGTTTTGTAGCAATTGCGGTTCGGAAGTTGCAGAAAATGCGATCTTTTGCGGGAAATGCGGAGCAAGGATCAACAACGATCCCCCGGCAGAAGAAAATGCCGTCAATCATACGGCAACTATTTCTTCAGAATATGGACAGCCCGTTGTCCCGCCGTATGGCGGTCAAGGAGATCAGCAGACATTCCGGCAGCCCTCTGCCGAGGTGCCCCCGCTCGGCTACGATACCTTTGCCCCCCAGACGGCAGATTCTCCCGTCACCATTCCCGGACCCGCCAAGCCCAAAAGGAAATCGGGCAAGACCTTGATTTCCATCGTGGCGGCGGTTGCCGTGCTGGCAGGTGCGTTTTTCATTTTCCGTGATCCTGTTTCCGATTTCTTCGCCCGCACATTTATGTCGGACAGCCAGTACTTCTCCTATGTCAACAAGGCGGATCTGCGGTCTGCATCCGACTCCTTCGGTGATATCTACAGTAATATTTGTAAAAACACTTCCACCAACGGCACCAGCGTATCCGTGGATGCGGAACTGACCGATGCCGGTAAGGATATGATCCGATCCCTGACAGACAGCAGTGAAATGATTGATTGGATCGACAAGCTGTCGATCACCGGGGATATGAATGTTGACGGAACTGACATAGGATACGATTTGGGTGCCAAGCTTAACGGTAAAGAACTGTTGAATGCCAATGTTGCCATCAGTGACAACAAGTTGTACCTGAGCATTCCGGAGCTTGCCGACGAGGCATTGGCAATGGATCTGTATGGTGGGGGTTATGGCAGTGCAGACTTTGCCCTCCGTGAATTTGAAACCCTTCGGGACGATATTTTGAAGAAGATCCCCAACGAAAAAACCGCCGAAAAACTGATCAACAAATACATCGACATTGCTCTAAAGAACATCAAGAGAGTTGAAAAAGAGAAAGATACCCTTGCTGTCAACGGCATCAGCCAGAATTGCCGTAAATATACGGCAAGGATCGACAGCGAAACGGCATACACCATCTGTACGGACCTGATCAGAGCCATTAAAGACGACCGGGACATCAGAGACATCATCGAGTCGCTGGCAGAGATAGATTCGCTGGATATTGACATCAACGATTTTTATGAAGCCATAGAGGAGACATTGGATGAAATCGACACAGATGACTTTGAAAAAGTCGATGAGATGGATCTTGCGTACGCCTGCTGGGTCAGCAGCAATGGTGATGTGATCGCCCGTTCCCTCACTGCTGATGGCAGGGTCATGTTCTACGGAACCGCCAAGCAGGGGAAGAAGTTTGCTACCGCCTTTGGCTTCGGACGAGAGGCTTTTGAGGAAAACACCAGCCTCTTCCTCCTTTCCGGTGACGGTGTCTGTCGGTCCGATAAATACTCCGGCAAATTCAAATTGTATGTCGACGGCAGACAGCGTTTCGGCTTTGAAACCGAAGACTTCGATGTCGGCAGACTGAAAAAGGGAGAATTCAGTGGAAAAATCATTATTCCTATCGGGGACGCATTAAATGCATTGGGCGAATTGGATGATGATTTTGAGCGCTATGCGGCGCTGTTTAACAGTTATTCCATCAGCATGGAGATGGATACTCACACCAAAGGCACCTCGACCTTTTCGCTGTCACTCGACAACGGCAAGGACGAGCTGGCGGTCATTTCGGCAAAGGGCAGTCTTCACAATGGCAAATCAGTCAAGGTGCCTGACAGGACTGTTGACGATGCCGATGACTGGGCAGAATCTATCAATACTGACAAATTGTCAGATGCGCTGAAAAAGGCAGGAGCCCCTTCCGACATAACGGATTCTTTGGACGATCTCACGTATCTTCTCGGCGGAGGCGGCACAAGCCACGGCGGCTATGACGGTTTCGACGATTACGAAGAATACGGATACGGCTGGGACGAGTGGTAACACTACCGGATGACAGCCGGAAGCACAGCCCTTTCATGATCAAAAACTGATACTGCATAAAACGATTGACTACCATTTTCAAAGCGGTAGTCAATCGTTCTACTGGGGGGGAAAACCACTTTGGAAGTCACCAGAATTACAGGAATCGAAAAAAAATACGGAAAAAAACAGGTCCTGAAGGGCGTTTCACTTGACATCCCTGTCGGATCATGTGTCGGGATATTGGGCGGGAACGGATGCGGAAAGTCCACCCTGCTCAGTATTTTGGCAGGCGTTCTCCGGGCAGATGCCGGTTCGTTTCAGTATGCCGAATGCGATTTGTTGAAGGAGCCGAAAATGCGCTCTCGGATCGTGGGCTACGTCCCGCAGGGAATGCCCCTCTTCGATGAACTGACCGCAAAGGAAAACCTGTTGCTGTGGTACACCGCCACTGATATCAAGCGTGAACTGAACGGCGGTGTTTTGGATATGTTGGGGATCAATGATTTCATCCATACCAAAGTGAAGAAAATGTCCGGCGGAATGAAAAAACGGCTGTCGATCGGGTGCGCCGTTCATCATTCTCCGCAAATCCTGCTGTTGGATGAGCCGTCTGCGGCGTTGGATCTGGTTTGCAAGGAACGGGTATTGAACTATTTGTCCGATTATAAAAAAAGCGGCGGAACCGTTCTACTTGCCACACATGACATCACCGAAATCGAATTCTGTGACAGGCTGTACCTGTTCCGCAACGGCGTGTTAGAGCGATATGTTTACGACGGCAACCGACACAAATTGGTAGGTATGCTATGAACGAAAAGAAATACTTTCAAGCTTTACTGATCAAAACCGCACGGGTTTATCCGTTGATCGGGGCGATCACTGTGCTGCTGCTGACGGTCATAATCACCTTCTCGGCGCTGATCCTGCAATCGTACAACAACTCATCGGACAAGATCCGCTATCGCTTCGGCTTGGTCGGCAATACCGCCGACCGCTATCTCGATGTCGGACTTGCCACCCTGAAGAATCTGGATTCCTCCCGCTTTTCGGTCGAAATCAATGAAATGGAAAAGGCGGAAGCGATCCGGGGAGTCATGGACGGAACGCTGTTAGGCTATATTGACATACCGGATTCCTTTGTTTCGGATATCGACAGGGGGGTGGATACAACTCTGTATCTCATCATGAAACAAGGGAATACGACCTTCGGTTCTATGATGATCCGAGAAATTGCCGATCTGGTATCCAACATGGCAATCCGCTCCCAAAGTGCCGTATTTACTGTCGGTGACATCAGCATCGGATCGGGCGCAAAGAAAAGCTCCGATTTGATGAATCAACTCAGTTTTTCCCTTGCATTAAATGCCGTATCCCGTCATGAAATGTCGGAAACGGAGATCATCGGGATATCAAATCATCTGTCAATGGGAGGATATTACATCGGCGGGGCACTCACTGTTTTTTTACTTTTGTGGGGCATTTCCTGCTGTGAGATCCTGTTCAAGAAGAAAATGCCGGTACAGCGATTGCTGTACGGTAACAATATCGGTGCGATCAAGCAGATCCTCTGTGAATATGCGGTATATTTGATCGCAACGGTCATTATGCTGCTGGCTGTTTTTACGGTGGCGGGAACGGTTACGTCCCGATTCGATTTCGGTATCGGTGAGATCGCCGACATAAATGTCATTCGGGCATGGCGCTTGCTGATCGCCTGTCTGCCGGTGGTGCTCCTGTTTACTTCATTGCAGTTTTTACTGTACGAATGCATCACCAGCCGAATAGCCGTCATCGTATGGCAATTCTTTTTGACAACGGTACTGGGATATATTTCCGGCTGTTTTTACCCCAGTTATTTTTTCCCAAAGCAGTTACAACGGATAGCGGCGCATCTGCCGGTCGGCGCCGGATTTTCCTATATCAAAGGGATCCTGTCGGCAGAAGTGGACAGAAAAGCCGTTTTACTGGTATGCGTATACATCGCTTTGTTTGGGATGCTGACCGTCATCGTGCGAAAGCGCAGACTGGAGGGAGATACCTGATGAAACGGTACCACTGGCTGACTTTTGCCGTTTTGCAGAACAAAAGATTGTTGTCGAAATTCAGTTTTCTTCTCACTTTGATCATTATTCCTGTCGCCGTTTTCGGAATCAAGCTGTTGTTGGATCAGCCAAGCGGGATCTATCGTGTGGCTGTGTGTGCTGAGGAGAAGGAGCCTGTTGCTGACACGATCATTGATCGGTTACTCACCTCAGAAACTGCCCTGCTGTTTGTCCCGTGCAGTGATGAAAAAGAAGCAAAAAAAATGATAGCCGACGGCGACTGCGATGCCGCATGGATCATAAAAGCAGATGTGGAGCAGGGTATACGGCAATATTGTACTGCCAACAAGCAAAAAGAGCCGTTCATCCGCATTTTGCAGCGAGACGAAAGCGTCACCGCCAATCTTTCACATGAAAAATTGTACGGAGCAGTATTTCCGGATGTCATCTATACCGTATTTGAAGACTTTATAACAAAAAATCTGCCGGAACTCGGCTTGAGTACAGCCGAGATCCGACAGTTGTTCGATTCAACCGAAACGGATAAAAACATTGTTACCTATCAGTATCTTGAATCCGGCGGAGAAGACACAGCCATCGGTTTCCTGGCTTCCCCCTTACGGGGATTGATCTCCGCCATAGCCGTCCTCTGCGGATTGTCGGCACAAATGATCTTCTTATCGGACAAAAAAGCCGGTGCTTATGACTGGATGCCGAAAAACCGACAGTTTTTCGCCGGTGCCGTCATCACTCTGGCAGCAGTGACGGATGCTGTTATCTCAATAGCAGTCTCCATGCTGCTGTCAGGCAATTCCGCTTCTTTAACGGAAGAACTGATCGCCGACATTTGCTTGATTCCGGTAACGACGGCATTTTGTATCCTGCTCGGTGAGCTGTTCGTTTCGCAGAAAACAATGGGGATTTGCATTCCCATGATTATGCTGATCACTATCTTGCTTTCACCGATCTTCTTTAATCTGTATTCGCTGAGCCGGCTACAGATGCTGTTCCCGCCGTATTACTATCTGAACGCCTTTTACGGGTTGCATTATGTGCTGTCGGCGGCTGTTTATACAGTTGCGGTATTGTCGATCGGATGGATACTGAACAGTGTAAAAAACCGTTGGTTACACAGCATTCGCTAAAGGATCGCCTTCAGGCTTTCCCGGCACTGCCAAACAAAGTCATTTTTGTCTTGACTGCCTCTTTGATCCCTTCCACCTTGCGGTTACGCATTTCAAGATAGCCGATCCGATCATGCAAAGCAGACGATACGGCATGTTCTCCGGCGAGACAGAGGTCGGTGAATATATTTACCTTGGCAATGCCTTCCCGGATGGTGTTACGGAAATCATCATCCGACAGTCCACTGCCACCATGCAATACCAACGGCACATCCACCCGTTGGCGGATCGCCCGTAAGCACTCCAAATTCAGCATAGGCTTGGACTTATATACCCCGTGCGCCGTCCCGATGGCGACCGCC
>JAZLKY010000173.1:0-4750 GCA_045597885.1 Acutalibacteraceae bacterium
GCACGGTTCACCATCGTGTATCCTGCCGGTGATGCGGATGCGGCGGCTGTGGCGAAGGATCTCGCCACCAGTCTGTCTATGACCTGCGGCACCGATTTTGCGGTGGTGGACGATTCCACTGCGGCGGTCAAGTATGAGATCCTGGTCGGCGATACCAACCGCTCCGAGTCTTCTGCCGCCAAGAGCGGTTTGCAGACCGGCAAGGGCGATTTCAAGATTTGCGCCAGCGGTAACAAGATCGTCCTTGTTTCCAAAGAGGCGGATGCGCTCGGCACTGCCGCTGAGAAGTTCGTGAAAGAATATGCTCCTTCCGCCAATTCCACCGTACCGGGCAGTCTCTCCTTCGTTGCTCATGACAACTGGAAGACCATCAACCTGAATGGTGTCAATTCCAACAAATATACGATCGTTGTTGAAAAGTATCCTTCCCTCATGACACTCAATGCGGCAAAAGATCTGCAGAAGTTCTTCCTGACGCAGACCGGTAACACGCTCCCGATCGAAAAATGGGACGGTGTTACCAACCGCACCTACGAGATCCAGGTCGGTCCGAAGAACGGTGCCGTCAGTGCGATCTTCGATGACACGCATTACGGTGTCACCAACCTTACCAGTGACTGGGGCGATACCGGACATAACGGTTATCTGACCGGTGTTGAAAACAGCGGTTATCTGTCCGACTGTGCGACCGGTGATTTCAGGGTTTGGATGACCGGCAACACGCTGAAGATCAACGGCGGTTCTGCCTATGCAGTCAACGCCGGTGTCCGCAAGTTCTGCGAGGTCATGGAAGATCAGACCATCGCCACACAGGATTTCGAAAGTTATGATGTTACCAGAGAAGATCCGCCTGCCGAGCGTCTGCCGCAGGATGATGACGGTTCCATCGCTCTGGAGGAGACTCTCTACAGCAGCAGCCGGATCGTTGCCGGCACTAACCACAGCGCCAACGGGCGTAAATCCGTCGATATGTTCTCCGTCGGTTCCGGTGCCGCCAACCGTGCACAGCTTGCGCTGGAGAATGCTGACGGCAGTGCGATCGCTTTGAACGCAGGTTCCGGGTACACCATGTCCTTCTGGGTATACTGGCCCGGCTCCAACAGCAGCAACACCATGAAGTTGTGGCTGGCTGCGGCTCCTGCCGGTACAAAGACACTGAAGGCAAGCGAGGTCGATCAGTATAAGATCTATGAGGCGACCGAGACCATGACGCCCAATGCATGGAATCTGGTCGAAGTCACGGTCAACAACTGTGCGGCAGCCGGCAATCTGATGATCGGTGCCTGCGCCGATGCTGCCGGACTGTCCGAGTTGTATCTCGATGATCTGGTCATCAAGTGCGATGATGCGGTTGCCAGCGGATATTCCTTTAACGGCAGTTATCAGAGCGGTTACACCCTGAGCAACGGCTTCGGTTTGGTGTTCGGTGATGACTTCAGCTATGACTACGGCGATAATCTCGGTCTGTTGGCAAACTGGAGCGTTTCCACCAACACCACAGCCGGTCCGACCAAGTTGATCACGATCCCTGCCGGCACCGAGCTGTACACCTATGATGACAACGGCCAGAAAGTCATGACCGGCAAGACACTTGTCGATGCGGTCACCATTTGGGATGAGCAGCGCCGTCCCGCCATCTACGGCAAAGACGGTACCTATTACACCGAGAACGGTTATCTGTACGAGATCACGAAGTACGATACCGGGATGGGCTCCAAGGCACTCCACAACGGCACCTATGTATATGAAGCGGGCAGCGATGAACCCGTCAAGGTCGATTATAATGATGCGGCTTGGGAGACGGTCATCGAAGACAAACTGAAAGCATCGCTGGGTATCGACGGTGAAGTGAGTTTGGGCGGCTACTGGGCAGGTCGTGTGATCTCCGACGGTCGCTGGAACTACAAGTATGGCTATACTGAGGTTCGCATGGTCATGGCTACCCGTAACGGTGCCTGCTCTGCTGTGTGGAATCCGGCTGCTTCGAGGGATCCTGTTTACAACACCCGTCCCGAAATCGACGTGTATGAGAACTTCGGTAGTGACTCCATCGTCCCGAACTATCATGCATGGCAGCCGACAAACGAAGATGGAACCGGCGGCGGTTCTCACCAGTACGCGAACAAGAACTATAACAAGGATAAAAAATGGGTGCGTGTGAACGGCAACACCTACGACGAGCACTTCTATGAGACCTTCCACTACATTGGCTGCGATTGGGAAGAGGACTACATGAACTTCTACCTCGACGGCGAGATCAAGTGGAGTCTGGACTTCTCCTGCATGAGTGAGGCTGACAGAGCTTCCACCCAGTGCCTGGTCAACCTGTGGCTCGCCAACGGTATCGGTACAGAGAACTATACCGGCAACTTGGATCCGGATAACTACCTGACCGATGTCAGCAACTTCAAAGAGTCTCAGGTCATCGACAGTGTGTTCATCTATCAGAAGAATGACGGCGTGAGCGTGTTCAACGACAAGCGCTGATTTCCGAAGAACGAACAACAATAGCATAATCGAAACGATCCCTGCGTTACCGGCAACGGTAACGCAGGGATTTTTTTAGACATTAGACAGTAGATGGCAGCTGTTAGATAATTTATAATGCATAATAATTTAATTTCGCAACAACCGTAGGGGCGAACAATGTTCGCCCGCCGAGCATAGAGCAAAACTCATTGAAACCACCCGTAGGGGCAGGTCTCCGTGCCTGCCCGCCGAGCATCCCACTAATTTTGAATAAACATCCGTAGCGTGCGCCGTCCCCGGCGCACCAAGTCAACCGCCAAACCGATTGCGTGAACCGCACCACGCCCCCCGTACATATGGCGGTGTCATTGCGAGCCTGCCCGAATGCAATTTTGATAATGTGATGTCATCAAAGTTTATTGACCAAACCCGCAAGCATTCAAAATCCGGCAGACGTCGCACTCTACGCATCCCGCCGTGGGTTTTGTGGTATGCTCAACGGAATGGGCAGGCCCGTCCCCTGCTGTGTGTTACCGTTGGTTTGCGGTATGCTCGGCGGCGGCAAGCTGCCGCCCTACGGCTACCTAATTCATCACTCATAGTTGTAAACTTATAACTTTATCGTCGCACCATAAAGGCTCCTCTTTCGGGGAGCTGTCATGAGCGAAGCGAATGACTGAGGGGGTGTCGCTCGGCGGTGCGTCGGGGACGCCGCACCCTACGAAGGGATTTGATCAAATTCCCGATTTACAGTAAAATTATTGTTTTGCCACAATAATTATGCATTATGCATTGTGAATTATCTAACCTACCGTCTAACATCTAACACGGCGTGGCAATCCATCCTGAACGCCGCTCTGCTGTGAACTGTTATCGAAGCGTTTTATATTTTACTTTGTCGCTATGTTTTCGAGGATTTACTGTACATTTTAAACGGGTAGAGCCAAAACGGCGGGATCTGTTGCCGATGTCTGGTCGGCTGACAGATTCCCGCTGTTTTGCCTTGCATATTGACCTGATCATACATCAGGCGGTTTGACAGACAGATCATCCAAAAACGGATCTCCGGCGGCTGCGATCTGTCCGAGCGCATCGTCTGACAGTTCTGCCGGATAGCGCTGATCAGCTTCTTCCAGCATCTTTGCCAAACGGCCGTTCTGCTCAAACCATTGGAGGTCAAATAATTTTTTTAGTTTTTCTTCCATGATAAACCTCCGCTCAATTTGTGCATTCCGCACTGTAATATTATACGATAACGGTAAAAAAAAGGCTAATCGTTTTTCAATTTACTGTTTTTTCTTAATTCATTCAAGGCTTTGTTATGAAGATATTTAATATAGGAGTAGGAATACCCCATTCGTGGGGCCAACTCTTTGAACGTCATCCCTTGGTAATAGTGTAACAGTATTACATCCCGTTCGGGTGTGCCCATAGCGGACAGCGCTGACGCCAGTTCTTCCAGCATTTCCGACCGGCATATGATGTCTTCTGTGTTGTCATCGGAGCGGAGATCTTCGGGGATCTCCTCCCCGATACGCCGAGTACGGAAATAGTCAATGAGAGTATTTCTGGTGATTGTATAGATCCATGTTGAAAGGGAGGACTTAGTTTCGTCAAAACTATCCAGCTTTTCGTAAACCTTCAGAAACACATCAGAACGGATGTCTTCTGCTATGTGATGATCGTTGATCTTATGAAGAACATAGCCGAAAACCTTGTCGGCATAGTCCCGGTAGATCGCTTCTTTTTGATCCGGAGTACAAATCATGTTTCTGTATCCTCAATATCAAGACGTTGACGGGCGACCAGTGCGGCGAAGATGCCGTCTTTTTCGATCAGTTCTTCATAGGTACCGCTTTCGGCAATGTTTCCCTTATCCAAAACGATGATCCGGTCGCAGTGCCGGATGGTGGACAGTCGGTGAGCAATAACGATACGGGTGCATTTGATGCTGTCGATCGCTTCCGATACTTTTCGCTGGGTTAAATTATCCAAAGCGGAGGTTGCCTCGTCAAACATCAGGATTTTCGGCTTGGATGCAACTGCACGGGCGATCAGCAGGCGCTGACGCTGTCCACCCGAAACGCCGCCGCCACTCCCCTCGGAGATCAGCGTATGCATTCCCATGGGCATGGCACGGATATCGTCCGCGATCGAAGCGATCTCTGCCGCTTCCCATGCGCCTTTGAGTGTCATCTGCGGAGAGGCGATAACGATGTTGGAGAAGATATCTCCGGTGAACAGTTTGCCGTCCTGCATGACCGTCCCGATATTTTGTCGC
>JAZLKY010000174.1:0-3372 GCA_045597885.1 Acutalibacteraceae bacterium
TACCATATGCACCGGGATGCGGATCGTTCTCGCCTGGTCGGCAATGGCACGGGTGATCGCCTGTCTGATCCACCAGGTGGCGTAGGTGGAGAATTTAAATCCTTTGGTGTAGTCGAATTTGTCGACCGCCTTGATCAGTCCGAGATTGCCCTCCTGGATCAGATCGAGGAACTGCATTCCCCGTCCGACATACCGCTTGGCGATACTGACAACCAAGCGGAGATTGGCTTCGGACAGCCGTTGCTTGGCATGAATGTCGCCGTCCACGATCCGCATGGCCAGTGCGGTCTCCTCCTCCGGTGTGAGCAGGGGCACCCGTCCGATCTCCTTGAGGTATACCTTCACCGGATCTTCTACGGAGATTGGCTCGGAGGAGGTGTCGGATTCTGCTTCTTCCGTCTCCGGAACATCCATGGAAAAGTCCAGATCATCCAAACCGACAAAATCGTCTATGACCTGGATGTTATTGTTTTCCAGTGTTTCATACAGTTTGTCCATCAGTTCCGGATCGAAATCAATGGTTTCCATGGCATCCATGATTTCCTGGGCGGTCAGTTTCCCCTTTTGCTTACCAATTTCCACCAGTTCGCTGATCTGATTGGTCTTATCCTTTTTAGGTGTCTCCTCCGTATCATCATAATCGGTCTCCGTTGTCGGAATGTCATCCAGGATCTTTTCTTCTTCCTTTTCGCTCATAATATCAATCCTTTCCTTTATGGGCATCTCTGAAAATTCTCCTGCATCCATCTTGCCTGATCTTTTTCCGTCACATATTATATGCGCAAAGTGTTCTCTGCGCTTTTTGTTTCATCTGACGAAAAAATCTCATCGCGATCTGAGCACATCGAATGTTTAGAGGTTGCCTTATTTCAAAGCGGTCTTGCGTTGTCGCAGCGTCTCCATCATTTTCAGAATATCACCGTCAGAGGTTTCAGCAGGGTGCTGCATTCCCTGCAGACTGTGTTCCTCCCGGATGATCGCCATATAGCCGGAGAATTCCTCCGGGGTGACGGTGCGGTCCTGCGCCTGCCGCACCATACGGGCAATATAAGCCATTCCTGCCTCATCGTAGTCAGCCGCTAAAAACGGCAGCTCGATCAGTAATCCCTGTTTTTCCCGTTCCAGCAGGAGATTATACAGTTCCCGGTTGAAGGCGGTCACCATCTGCTCCGGCGGTAATTCCGCCCTTGCCCGCCGGAAAAAATCCGGATGGACAAACAGACTGCCGAGAAAACTTTCTTCCGCACCGGCGGCACGGGGAAAAGTGTTGGCATCGGGATTGACCTGCCGCCGTTCCTTCTTCTCCTGTTGGATCAGTTGTGGCAGTTCCTGCCGTTGTTCTCCCCGTTGTGTCTTGCGGCGGGCACGTCGGATCTCCTGCAGGATGGCATCCTTGGAAATGCCCAGCAGTTGGCTCAAACGTCCGGCATACAGATCCTGCTCTACCGGACTGTCCAACGGTGCCAGTATTTTGACAGCTTCCCGGAAATATGCCAGTTTGCCGTCGGTGGTGGCAATATCATATCGGCCACCGATCTCCAGCAGCCGGTATTCCACTGCATTGGCGGAGCGGTCCAACAGCAGACGGAATGCCGCCGCTCCGTTTTTCTTGAGAAATTCGTCCGGGTCCTTCCCGTCGGGGATGGACACCACCCGTACATCCAGCCCGGTTTTTCGCAGGTTTTCGATCGCCCGGCGGGTGGCTTTCTGTCCGGCACCGTCCGCATCAAAGATGAGATTCACCCGGTCGGCATAGCGGGCAATGAGACGGATCTGTTCGTCAGGGAATGCTGTCCCCAGTGCCGCTACCGTGTTGGTGAATCCTGCCTGGTGCATGGCGATCACATCCATATATCCTTCGCAGAGATTAAGCTCCCGTCCGGTGGTCTTGGCAAAATTCAGCGCAAACAGGTTATGCCCCTTGCTGAATGCCAAGGTGTCCTGTGTGTTGATATATTTCGGTTTGCTGTCGTCCAGCACTCTGCCGCCGAAGCCGACCACATTGCCCCGGATGTCGATGATGGGAATGATCACCCGATTGCGGAAGATATCATAAAAATTACCTTGCCGTCCTTTGGTGATCAGAAACGCCGACTGCAATTCTTCCGGCTTGAATCCCTGCTCCTTCAGGCGGGAAAACAGGTGATCCCAGCCCGGCGGCGCAAAACCCAGTCCGAAATGGCGGATGGTATCGTCTGTGTATCCCCGACGGCGGTAATATGCCAGTGCCACCTGTCCCTCCGGACGGTACAACACCTCATGGAAGATCCGTGCCGCCGCCCGGTTAGCTTCCAAGACCCGCATTCGCATATGGGAAGCGGCGTCGTTCTCGTGGCTGTTTTCCGGCATCCGCATTCCGGCACGGTCTGCCAAAAACCGAACGGCATCCACATAATCCAGGTTTTCGATCTTTTTGATGAAGGTGATCACATCACCACCGGCACTGCATCCGAAGCAAAAAAAGGAATTACTTTCGGGATAGACGGTAAAGGAGGCGGTCTTCTCCCCGTGGAAGGGGCATAACCCCACCAGCGTCCGACCCCGCCGTTTAAGCGGCACATAGGAGGAGACGGTGCTTTCAATATCGTTCTTATCGGTCAATTCCTGTATAAAGCTTTCCGGAAAAGCCATCCGATCCCCTCCTTCCTTTGGTTCGCTGACGGTCAGCGCAGAACGACTGACCATCCCTTCGGGATGAACAGTTCATGCACCAGCTCCATGGCATAATTGTCGGTCATCCCCGCCACATAATCGCATACCGCCCGTTCTACTCCGTCCCGTTCTCGGATCAGTCCGTATTCCGGCGGAAGCTTGTCCGGGTTGGCATTGTAATGGGACAGCAGAGCGGAAAGAATGCCGTCCACTTTGTTTTCCTCCTGCTTGGCACGGGGGTTGTAGTACAGATAGTCGTACATATAGGTGTGCATTTCTTCAAAATAGGGTTTGATAGACTCGTCCATATTGATCACATCCTGATGACTGCCACGGATCATGGCGGTGACCAGGGTGTCAATCCGGGAGGAAATGCTGTCTCCCAGATGCAGATGGATCTCCAGTGGGATGTCCTGCTCCCGCATGACACCGGCACGGATGGCATCATCCATATCGTGATTGATATAGGCGATACGGTCCGCCCATCGCACGACACGCCCCTCCGGCGTTGCCGCTTCTTCTCCCTTGGTGTGGTGCAGGATACCGTCACGTACCTCCCATGTCAAGTTCAGACCGCTTCCGGTGCGTTCCAGTTTTTCTACCACCCGGACGCCCTGCTCATAGTGACGGAAGCCGCCGGGAACGTGGGTGTTCAGACAGCGCTCCCCGGCATGCCCGAAAGGGGTATGTCCGAGATCGTGTGCCAAAGCAATCGCCTCG
>JAZLKY010000175.1:0-5690 GCA_045597885.1 Acutalibacteraceae bacterium
CCATCACCGTCAACTCGTGATAATGAGTGGCGAACAGTGTCTTGGCACCGATCTTCTTAGTATCAGCGACATATTCCAGTACAGACCGGGCGATACTCATCCCGTCAAAAGTAGAAGTCCCACGCCCGATCTCATCAAATACGATCAAGCTGTTCGAAGTGGCATTTTGCAGTATTGATGCCACTTCACTCATTTCCACCATAAAGGTGGATTGACCTGCCGCTAAGTCATCCGAAGCACCAACCCGTGTAAAAATGCTGTCCACCACCCCGATGACCGCACTGGTCGCCGGGACAAAGCATCCGATCTGTGCCATCAGCACGATCAACGCCGTCTGGCGCATATAGGTCGATTTCCCCGCCATATTAGGTCCGGTGATCAATGCCACCCGATTCTCACCGTTATCCAACCGGGTGTCATTAGGAACAAAAGGCGTTCTGCCCAGGCTTTCGACGACCGGGTGTCTGCCGCCGACAATGGTAATTCTGCCACTGACATCCACTTCCGGCTTGCAATAGTTCTCCGTTACCGATACCTGTGCCATGGATGCCAACACATCCAACCGAGCCAATGCCTCCGCCGTTTTTTGTACACGGAGCAATTCGGAAGCCACCTTTTCCCTGACTTCGCAAAACAGATGATACTCCAATGCCACCGAGCGGTCACGTGCACTCAATACCCGTGACTCCAATTCTTTTAATTCCTGGGTAATATAACGTTCGGCATTGGCAAGGGTTTGTTTACGGATATAATGATCCGGTATCTGATCACTGTACTGACGGGAAACCTCGATATAATATCCAAAAACACGGTTATAGCCGACCTTCAGCGTTTTGATACCGGTCTTCTCTTTTTCGCTGGTTTCAATACGGCTGATGATGTTCTTACCGTCGGTCATGTCCAAACGCATTTCGTCCAGTTCTGCCCGATACCCTTCGCGTATCATCCCGCCTTCCCGTACAGAAAACGGCGGTTCGTCCACAATAGCGGAGGTGATCAGTTGACGGATATCATCAAGCGGATCAATATTTTGACGGATCTCTGTAAGAACAGACGAGGTCACCGAGTCCAAACTGCCCAGTAACAGTGGCAGGCACTCAAGCGTTTGCTGGAGAGAACGCAGTTCACGGGCGTTCGCACTACCGTAAACGATACGTGTCATGATCCGTTCCAGATCATGAACGCCGGACAAACGTTCCCGTACTTCCTCCCGCATCAAATTGTTATGTACCAACTCCTCCACGCCACCAAGGCGCTTACTGATAGTCGCCACATTGATCAACGGCTGTTCGATCCAACTGCGAAGCATCCGCTTCCCCATAGCAGTGCGGGTACGATCCAACACGCCAAGCAAAGAACCTCGTTTTTCCTTTGAACGCATGGTCTCGGTCAGTTCCAAATTCCGTCTGGCATTGATATCCAGTTTCATGTACTGCTCTTCCATGTAGACGGTCGGACGGGAAAGCCGTTCTAAACCGGTCATTTGCGTAGCACGCAAATACTGCAGAATGCCGCCCAAGGCACGGATCGCCTCCGGCGAATCCTGCATCCCGACCTCCGTCACCACCGACGGACCGTACTGTCCGATTACTGCCTGTTCACAAGCATCGTCATCCCACATTTCGCCTTCCGGCGTTTCCAAATGACAATGCCCGTATTTTTTAACATAGTCTGCCACTGCAGTATTATCTCGGATATTGCCGCCCAAGATGATCTCACTTGGGCAGAATCTGCCCAATTCATTACTTATTCCGGCACTAAGTTCTCCGCCGGAGAACCATGTGCATTGGATCGTTCCGGTCGAACAATCGCAAAAACAAATACCGCAGGCATTACCGTCTTTTCGCATATAAAGACAGGCAAGATAGTTATTCCGTCCCTCGTCCAGCATACTGCCCTCTATGACAGTGCCGGGCGTTACCACACGCACCACGTCCCGCTTGACAATATCCTTGGTTTGTGAAGGATCCTCCATCTGCTCGCAGATCGCTACTTTGTATCCATGGGCGACTAAGCGGGCAACATATGACTCGTAACTATGGAACGGCACGCCGCACATAGGGGCACGCTCATCCAGCCCGCAGTCTTTCCCGGTCAAGGTCAGTTCCAACTCTTTGGAGGCTATTTGAGCATCTTCAAAAAACATTTCATAAAAATCGCCTAAACGGAAAAAGACGATCGCATCATCGTACTGTTCCTTGACATCACAATACTGTTGCATCATGCGGGTCATATTCTCTTTTTGTTCTTTCATATTGATCATGATAGTTTTGCCCGTCCTTTTCCGTTTTTTTCGTTTAGTGACAGCCCCCGCAGGTACTGCAATCCCCGGTACAGGAAATCGAATTGATTTCATGCGGATCACGTCCCTGCAAAGCAAGCGCGATAGCGCCGTTGATCTTGCCTGTCAGTTCATCCAGTGCCTCTTTTGCCGTCTGATATGCCAGCATATGCTCATTCGCCATGATTTGAGCATAGACAGAGCGCATCTCCCGGTTGTACTCCTTCAGCTTTTCTGCATCACGCTCGTTTTCATCTTTCGTTTCTTCTTGATTGACAGCCATCCGTTTAAGATTGAACTGTCCGATAAGGTCCTGCAATCCGGCATCGGCATCTGCCGCATCCTGTGCCTGCTTGAGAGCAAGATACCGCTCATCCTCCTGCAATTCACATGCTAAGGCGATCGCCTTTTCTACTAACGGTTCCATCTGATTACTCCTTCTGATATTTTATTCAACAGCAACTATCGTGCCGTTCATCACAAAGCTCTTGGCTTCATCGACCCGGACGGTGGCATAATGCCCCACCCAAGAAGGATCACCCGTCACCCGGACGACACTGTTCTCCGGCAGACGGGCCTCCATATACCCGTCGGCAACGGATTCGATCAAAGCCCGGTGTTCTTTCCCGACTAACAGCGCCAACCGTTCTCCCGATATTTTTTCCTGCAGAGCCGTCAGCTCCTGCAAACGGGCAGTTTTTTCCGACATCGGGACGGGATCGGGCATTTTGGCTGCCGGTGTCCCCGGTCGAGGCGAATAAATAAAGGTAAACAACGATGTAAAGCCAACTTCCTTTACAAGAGAAAGCGTGTCTTCAAATTCCTCCCGTGTCTCACCGGGGAAACCGACAATAACATCACTGGTAAATGAAATATCCGGCAAAACAGAGCGGGCATAACGGACTAGCCCCAGGTACTGATCTCTGTCATAATGACGGTTCATTTCTTTGAGAATACGGTTGTTTCCGGATTGAAACGGCAGATGAAAATGATGGGACACCTTCGGACAGGCGGCGATGGTATCAAACAGTACCGGTGTGGCATCCTTAGGATGAGAAGTCATAAACCGTATGGTAAAATCGCCGGGTATATCGTTGATCAAACGAAGCAGATCGGCAAAACCGACACCGTGTTCTGCCCCCTTACCGTAAGAATTCACATTCTGCCCAAGCAACGTGATCTCCTTATATCCTGCTGCGACCAGTTCCCGTGCCTCCTTCAGTATCACCTCAGGAGAACGGCTTCTCTCCCGTCCACGGACATAAGGGACGATACAGTAAGTACAAAAATTATTGCAGCCGTACATGATGGGAAGCCATGCCTTGAAGCTGCCATCCCGGCGCACCGGGATCCCTTCAGCGATCACACCGTCCTCCACAGGCGTTACAGACAGTTGCTTGCGTTGATGCAGAGCATTCCAAAGTAGTTCCGGAAAACGATAGATCACATGTGTACCGAATACCAAACTGACGAAAGGATAACTTTCTTTCAGTTTTTCTGCCACATACGGCTGCTGTACCATACAGCCACAGACAGCGATCAATACATCCGGACGCCGCCGTTTGATATGCTTCAATGCTCCGACATTGCCGAACACACGGTCAACGGCATGCTCACGCACAGCACAGGTATTAAAGAGGATCAGATCTGCTTCGTCCGGCACTTCGGTGAAACCAAAACCCATAGCAGACAGCATACCCTTGATCTGTTCCGAATCAGCCACATTCTGCTGACAGCCGAAAGTGCGTACACACGCCAGAGGGGCTCTGTCCCGTTGTTCAAACCACTGACGGATATGTACCGTGAAGGACTGTTGTTGTTCCAGTTCTTCGGCTGATATCACTCTTGTCATAATCGTACCGTCTCCCTTCGTACCCGAAAGCTGATCCGACAGCAAGAGCATAGGAGCGGCAAACGGTCACATTCCAATCCAGTAAACAGTATAACAAAAAATCGGATAAAATGCAATGCCAAAAATTAAAATTCATTGCAAAAAGAGCAATAATAAACCGCCGGAGAAGCATAACTTCTCCGGCGGAAAAAAGCAATATGAAACTCACTCTTCGGGAACCGTATCAGACACGGAAGAACCGGTATCACCGGCAGCATTCAAAGCCTCAATGCTGAGAAATTTGGTGATCAGCATCCCAGCCAGCACCAACACAAAGAATGTGATGGCAAGCACCTTTGTCCATTTGGCCATACGGGAATTAAAGTCTTTAGCCATACCCTTATCCATAAAGGAATCCGCCGCACCGGAGATCACGCCCAAATTGGCTTGCCGACCCTCCTGCAACAGAATGACCACAATAATAACCAATGAAAAAACGATCAAAACGCCACCGATAATATACTCAAAAACAGACATTTCTTTCCCTCCAGAATAATTTGCTAACAGATACTGGAATAGTGTACCACATTATTTTGATAAATGCAAGCAGAATTTTCGAAAAAAGCGATTTTTTCCGCATAATCTGCAAAAACGTGTTCATACTAACCTCAGCAACGGTTATTGATCAAGAAAAGCGTTTGCCGTAGCCGCTGCCGGAAACCGCTATCGACGGAATCGTGCATCGTTTCCCTGAAGGGAAACCGTGTCAACCCTCTGCCGGCAGCGGTTTTCTTTCGTCGGTCAGAGGTCCCCGGTGCGATCACGGCGTCATTTTTCAAATGATCCTCTACCCGGCAACATCCCGGTCAAATAACAGAAAATATCCGACGGTCATTCCAAAGCGTGAAGCTTTTCCCGGTCAAGCAGGTCGAGTGAAGCAGAAATATCCACCAGCTCCATCTGCAGTCCGGCGATATAGGTGCCGGTGCAGATCCGGTCAACAATCGCATCCAGTGCAATGATGAACGACATAGCATCCGACGGGATACCCATCTGCGTGAACAGCAGCGTGAAGGTCGCCAAGGTGGCACCGGGCACAGGCGGCGTGGCAATGGCAACGATATAGGTAGTGATCGCCAGTATCAGATAGGAAGCGAAAGTGACCGGCACATCAAATATCTGTGCGGCGCACAAACAGCCGATCATCATAGAGAACACGACACTGGGCATAAAAACAGTCTGTCCTAACGGAATACCGACATTCACCACCTGGCGGTCGATTCCCAGGCGGTTTTCGCAGGTGTTGATATTTTCCGGCAGAGCCGCCGCCGAAGAAGCAGTGGATGCGGCGATCAGAAGTGTGGGTAACAACTTCTTGACCAGCAAAAGCGGCGACATACGGTGCCGGATAGCAGTATACAGTACATGAACGATCAAAAACGCCACACACAGCAGGAGGATCAGCAACGGATATTTGTATGCATTGACCAGTTGGGTTATATCCCCATCCGCATTCAATCGGAACAGGCTGACAAAAACCACCATCGGCATCAGTGCAATGACGCCCTGGATCAACTG
>JAZLKY010000176.1:0-3621 GCA_045597885.1 Acutalibacteraceae bacterium
CCCTATGGTGCTTCCTATGGCAACGAAAAATGCAGAATGAACTTTCTTGTTCTGTTTTTTATTTTTGAGTGATCCAGTCCAGATCCAATTCCTTTGCGAAGAACTGTGCGCCCGATTTTGTCAGATGCAGGCAGTCCTGACTGATAAATTTATGGTCCGGCGTGAAAATGGAAACCGTTCCGTCCTCCTTCCGGACGGTGGACAGGATATCGACATATCGGTCGCCGTATTTCTCTTTCCCTTGTCGGTCTGCGATAACCACTTTCTCTACCGGCTCAACGGTCGATTCAAAATAATCTGCCCGATGGCGGTGGTTGTAGACGATGCCGTTGCTCTTTCCGAAGTTCTTTACGCCAACGACATAGACGGTGTCCGGGTCGGTCACCAGTGACAGATATTCCGGCAGAGAGTATTCAACTCCGTCTTTTGGATAGGTGGCACAAAACACCTTGTCTGCCTGTTCAAACCGTTCACGCCGCTCCAGCACGTAATCATCGGAGTAGTGATAGATGTAGGAGATCTCGATCTTGTCCGCAATGGCAGATTCCGACAGGATATTTGCCCAATCTCTGCCGGTGGAATCCCCGACGATGAGGATCTTTATTTTGCTGTCATTGGAAAAATCCCGATCCCACTTGTATACCCGGTCATTATAGGCGGCGTGCTGTCCACGCTGATAGGAAGTGGTGGTTATATCCAACTCCGGTATATCCTGTATGACGCCTGCCCGCAAATAGAGTATCCCGCCGGCGGCGGACAGAACAACACCGGCAATGATACAGCCGGCCAGCATCCGGATATACCCTTTTCTATCCTTTGCCACTTTTCCGAACGGGATCTCAACAGCATAGTAAGTAGCAAATCCCAGTGCGGCGATCAGCAGAACGTCGATCACCAATACCCAACCGGATATCCTGTCCGTAAACAGGTAGCGGGTGAACGCCAGCACCGGCTGATACCACAGAAAAATGCTGTAACTTGCTCTGCCAATACAGGCGAATACCCTTTCGATCACGGTATGGTTTTCCCGCTCCGGTGTGATATACAGGATACCTGCCACCATGGTAACCGAAATGATCAAACGGACAGTGTCGGAAACGGGGATCGCTTCGACTCCCATCAGAAGAAACAGAATCACTAAAAAAGCGGCGGAAAGACACCACGAAAGCTTTGCGGATATTCTGTTTTCTCTCGGCGGGAGAAAAGCAGCACAAGCTCCGAGGAGGATCTCAAACATCCGAAAGTGTAGATAATAGTACTTATCGGCGTACTTGAATTGCGGGAGGACATACAGGACCATGGAGATCACAGTCAGTGCAACGGTGATGCCGATGATCCATTGCCGCCGGTTTTTTTTGCAAAACTGCTGTACGCCCCGGAAAATCAACAGCAGAACAACGTATGCCTGTACCAGAATACCGAGATACCATGTATGCATCAATGGCTTGTAATCGTTGGCGGTGTTCCAGTAATTCCCGGTGGTGATGCAGCTGAGGGTATTATTGCCGAAGAAAACGGAAGCCAATGCAGACTGCCCTAAATTTTCGAGATCATCCGGCAGCATGGTGAAAAATCCGACACCCAGTGAAACGGCGACTGTCAGCAACAGGACAGGCCAAAGCCGCACCAGCCGCCCGAACAGGAAGGAGAAAAACTTCAGTTCTCCTCTTTCTACTTTGGGGACGGTGCTTTTTATAAACCAGTAGCCACTGATCACTAAAAAAATATCGACGCTGATGTAGGTATAGGGCAAAGTGCTGACATGATATACGATCACGACGATCATCGCAATGGCTTTGAGAATATCACTGGTTATGGAACGCTGTTTTGCGTTTCTCGTTATGATCGTCACCCTCTTTCGCTGTCATTTTATCGGTTACATATAGAAATCTTTATACCACTCGGCAAATTTCCGCAATCCATCCCGCAGAGAGGTGGCAGGACGGAATCCGAAATCCCGTTCCAGTGCAGACACGTCCGCATAGGTGACGGGCACGTCTCCCGGCTGCATGGGTACCAGTTTCTTGTGTGCTTCAAAATCATAGTCTTCCGGCAACACCCCTGCCCGGACAAGCTCCTGCTGCAAAGTGTCTACGAAGTCCAGCAGATTTTCGGGAGCGTTGTTGCCGATATTATACACCCGGTAGGGCGGGAGCGGCAGACCGTCCTCCCCGTTTGCCCGCAGGGGCGCACAGGTCATCACCCGCTTGATACCCTCCACAATGTCATCGACAAAGGTGAAGTCCCGCTTGCAGTTGCCGTAGTTGAAGATCTCGATGGTCTCGCCGTGGCGCAGCTTATCGGTGAAACCGAAAGCCGCCATATCCGGCCGCCCGGCAGGCCCGTATACGGTGAAGAACCGCAGACCGGTGGACGGGAAGTTGTACAACTTGGAATAGGCGTGCGCCATCAATTCATTGCTCTTCTTGGTGGCGGCGTACAGGCTGATCGGGTTGTCCACCTGATCCTCCACGCTGAAGGGGATCTTTTTATTAGCGCCGTATACACTGGAAGAACTGGCATATACCAGATGCTCTACCGGATGGTTCCCCTCATCATAGGAATGACGGCACGCCTCCAGAATGTTGTAAAAGCCGATCATATTGGATTCGATATATACATCCGGGTTAGAGATGGAGTACCGTACCCCCGCCTGTGCCGCCAGATTGACGACCACATCGAACGGATAAGCGGCGAAGGTGTCGCTGATGCAATCCTTGTCAGCGATATTGCCCTTGATGAAGGTCCAGTGCGAAGCGGGGTGCTGTGCCGCCAACTCGCTGATCTTCTGCAAGCGGTACTCCTTGATGGAAACGTCATAGTAGTCGCTCATGTTGTCCAGACCGACCAGTGTCACCGGCTCAACGGTGCGTAGCAGTTCCATCACCAGATTAGAACCGATGAATCCGGCGGCGCCGGTTACTAAGACCGTCTTCCCTTTCAGGTCTACGTTGGGTGTCAGCATGTCAATTACTCCTTCATTAATTATGTATTTTGACGGGCGGTCCGTCGGGATCTTTGATAAAAAAGTGTTCTTCCCCGGTGGCGGCTTCGATCCTGGCAGGTTCGGGGGAACAGCCGCTTTCAGTCAATTGTTGGCGTAATGCCGCAACATCATCCGGCAAAGGCTCCCAATATGCCGTAGCCGATGGCGATCGGGTTCGGCATACCGGAGCAAACGAACGGCTCCGGTACCGGCCTGTTCTGTTCATGCAAGGTCACTTGGTGATCCCCCGGTAAGATTCCTGTACCTGCCGGTAACTCTCCAGATTGCCGATGTCATATCGGCTTCCCGGCATCTCCATCGCATGGACGGGCGTCTGTCCGCAAAGCCAGGCGATAAAACTGCCTGGTGCATCCGTGCCGCAACCGGCATCAATGCCCTTTTTCACCAGTCCGGTGTCCGCCTTGGTATAGAAATAGAACGGCGGACAGCACCAGTGGGTCTTCGGCTCGGCGGGTTTCTCCTCCATTGAGAGGATGCGGTCATCCCCGTCAACTGCCACCACGCCGCATTTGTGCAGGCGGTTCTCGTCCGGCTCGTAATACCGCATGATGCAGGGGGTCTGTTTCTGCTCCGCATAGCGAGTGTAATCCGTCAGACTGAAGTCCAGCAGATTG
>JAZLKY010000177.1:0-3113 GCA_045597885.1 Acutalibacteraceae bacterium
GGTCTGCCGGTCGGGATCTGTATTGCGATCATGTTTGCGGTCGGTCTTGCGGTCGGTGTTACCAACGGTTTTCTGACGGCATATGTCGGGATACCGGCATTCATCTCAACACTCGGAACACAGTATATCTGCTACGGTATCGCAAAGTATATCACCAATGCGACACCCATTCCGGGGATGCCGGGAGAGATCGCATGGCTCGGCAGAGGTTTTCTGTTCGGCGGGCTGATCCCAAACTGCGTGCTGATCATGCTGATGCTCTACATCGTCGTACAGTTCATCACATCCAAAACGAAGGTCGGACGCAATCTGTACGCTGTCGGCGGCTCAAAAGAAGCGGCTTTCTTTTCGGGGATCAACGTCAAACGGTATCACTTTTTCTCCTTTGTCGTTGCCGCATTGCTTGCGACATTCGGTTCGCTCATCCTCATGTCCCGGTTGAATTCGGTCGCCGTGACAAACGGACAAAACTATGAGTTCGATGCGGTCATCGGTTCGATCATCGGCGGCGTTTCCCTTTCGGGCGGCAAGGGATACGTCATCGGCACGATGTTCGGCTGTCTTTTCCTCAATATCCTTTTCAACGGTTTCTCGCAAATGGGCATTGATCCGTTTATTCAGGACATTTTAAAAGGTCTCGTTTTGGTGATCGCCGTCACGCTCGACATCATCAGCAACAAGAAAAAATCCTGACTTTATCGGGCGAAAGGCAGGAACGGCTGTATGGAAAAAGATTATATCATCGAAGTCAAAAAGATCGACAAACAATTCCATAAAAGAAAGAATCTCGATTTCGTCTCACTCGGCATTGAGCGTGGAACAGTCCACGGGCTTGTCGGTGAGAACGGTGCGGGAAAATCGACGCTCATCAAGAGCATCGCCGGCATCGTCAAAGCAGATTCCGGCGAGGTGTACATGAACGGCAAGCCTTGCCGGTTCACGGCACCCATTGATGCACGCCGTGCCGGGATCGGTGTCATCCACCAGGAGATCAAGCTTGCCGAACCGCTCAGTGTTACCGAGAATATGTTCCTGGGCAATCTGCTGTACAAAAACGGGCTCGTCGATTGGAAAGGAATGAAAAAGAAGGCAAAAGAGATCATCGACAGTCTCGGCATGGATATTGATATCAATGCCCCGGTCGAATCTCTTTCGGTCGCGAAAAAGCAGATCGTCGAGATCATGCACGCCATCAATTTCAACTCAAAAGTCCTGATCATGGATGAACCGTCGGCGATCCTCACCGACCGGGAACTGGATGTGATGTTCGGCATCGTCAAAAAACTGCGGGAGCAAGGCATCACGGTCATATACATCTCTCACCGTCTCGACGAAATATTTGATCTGTGCAATAATGTAACGGTGTTGCGGGACGGCCAGCATATCGGCACCTTCCCCGTAAAAGACCTGGAGCGAAGCCAACTGATTAAGATGATGGTCGGCAGAGAAATGGACAAAGAATATCCCAAAGAAAAAGGGACGGTCGGTGACACCGTCCTGGAGGTAAACGATCTCTGCTGCGGGATGCTCCGGGACATTTCGTTTTCGGTCAGATCCGGCGAAGTGTTCGGTATTTCCGGGTTGGTCGGTGCAGGACGGACGGAGCTGGCAAGAGCCATCCTCGGCATCGACAAAAAGACGGGCGGCGAGATCTTCATCCGGGGAAAGAAAGTCAACTACCGCCGCTTTTCGGATGCCATATCTGACGGTCTGGGACTGATCCCGGAGGATAGAAAACTGCAGGGGCTGGTCCAGATGATGCCGATCTGCAAAAACATCACCCTTGTCGATCTGAAAAAAATAACGACATACCACTTGCTTGACAAAAAGAAAGAAACGGCAGAAAGCGAAAACTATGTACAAAAGCTGCGCATTGCCTGCGACTCTATCGAAGAGCAGGTGTTCCATTTGTCGGGCGGCAATCAGCAAAAGGTCGTGATCGCCAAATGGCTTTTCCGGGAATCGGGCATCCTGTTTTTGGATGAGCCGACACGGGGCGTCGATATCGGTGCCAAGGTCGAGATCTACAAACTGATCAACGAAATGATCAAAAGCGGCAAGACGGTCATCATGATCTCGTCCGAAATGCCCGAATTGCTTGGTATGTGCGACCGGATCATGGTGATGCACGAGGGCAGAAAAAAGGGAGAATTTGAAGCAAAAGAAGCTACCCAGGAAAAAATCATGGCGCTTTGCACATGACCGATAAAAAGCAAAATGCGGGGGGATTCAAAATGAAAAAGATCATTGCGGTATTACTGGCGTTTGCACTGCTCATTTGTCTGTCGGCTTGCTCCGACAGCGGTGCCGGCAAAAACAAAAAGGGACTGACCATTCCCGCATCGGTAAAATATCAGGATACCGATGTGCTGAACGGGAAAAAGATCGGATGCACCGTCGTTTACAAAGGGGACGAATGGACATCGACCTTATCCAATGCGCTGGAGATGTTCGCAGCACATTACGGTGCGACACTGACCTGCGAGGACGGTGACCTCAACGATGAAACGCAGACGAAACAGATTGAGAACATGATCGCCAACGGTGTCGATCTGCTTCTCGTCGATCCTACGACGGCAGACGGCTGTACGGAAGCACTGATGAAAGCAGTCGAGAAAAAGATCCCCATCATCATTTTTGACAGTTGCTGGAACGGTGCCGAGCAGTATGCCGTCAGCTCCGTGTCGTGGGATCAGTATCAGACTGGCGTTGTCGTCGCAAACTATCTGATCGACTATGTCCGCAAGAACAACGGCGGAAAGGCAACGGTCGTCGAACTGGAAAACGCCATTTCCACGCACTGTCAGGACCGATTCAATGGCTTCCACGACACGATTAATAAAGCAGATGATGTTGAGATCAAGATCCTCAACAAATACGATGCACAGGGCAACCGGGAGATCGCGTACAACATCATTTCCTCTATCGTCGATCCGTACGATTTTGTCGTTTCGGATGTCGACAACGGTTCAAACGGAGCAGTGGCGGCACTGCAGGCAGCCGGCAATACAAAAGTCAAAGTACTGACGATGGGCGGATACGGTGCGGAACCGTTCGAGGCAGTGCACGCCGGTGATAAGTCGGAGGCCAAGCGGGCTTAGGAAGACAATAGA
>JAZLKY010000178.1:0-1524 GCA_045597885.1 Acutalibacteraceae bacterium
CTATTGACACGGCAAAAACGGAGCAGGAAGTACGGCGGTTGGCAGAGAGCATTTCGGATGCAGACTACCGGCAGGTGGCGCTTGCAATGCTGAATAAGAACCGGGAGGCATTCAGCCGTATCCCTGCCGCCAAGTCTGTTCATCACAGCTTTTTGTCCGGCTTGCTGATGCACACGGCTTGTATGATGAAAACGGCTGATTTTTTGGCGGCGCAGTATCCGGCGGTGCTTGATCGCAGCCTGCTGCTTGCCGGCACACTTCTTCATGATTTTGCCAAGATGACGGAATTTAATTTCTCTCCTTTGGGACTGGTGACGGATTATTCCGTCAAAGGGGAACTGCTGGGACATTTGGTCATGGGAGCACAGACGGTGGCGGAGGTTTGCCGGGAACACCATATTCCGGAAGAAAAGTCGGTTTTGCTTCAGCACATGATCCTGTCCCATCACGGAGAGCCGGAATACGGGGCGGCGGTCCGTCCGCTTTGTGCAGAGGCAGAGCTGCTGTCATATATCGACCTGCTGGACAGCCGGATGGAAATCTATGCGGAGACCTTGCCGGATGTTCCGGCTGGAAAATTCAGCAATAAAATATTTGCACTGGATAAAAAAATATATCATCATCAATAATTTGATCAGTAGCGGCATCGGTTGACCGAAATGTCGGCGGCTGATAGAACGGGGAGATTTTTTTATGAATAATCTTCCCGTTTTTTGCACAAACTGACACTGATCCGAAAGGAATGAACACGACCATGATCTATACGTTGACTTTTAATCCCGCCATTGATTATGTTATGTATCCGGAAAAATGGACGCCGGGACGGGTGAATCGCAGTGTTCGGGAAGATTGGTATATAGGCGGCAAGGGACTGAATGTGTCCCAGGTGCTGAAAACCCTCGATGTTGAATCGGTGGCACTGGGGTTCTGTGCCGGGTTTACGGGAGATGCGATCGAGGCGGCGATCGGGGAAAAGGGGATCCGCTCCGATTTGATCCGCCTGCCCGGCGGGATCTCCCGTATCAACGTGAAGATCAAAGGGCAGAAGGAGACCGATCTGAACGGACGGGGACCGAATATCCCTGCCTCTGCTATGCAACGGTTGTCCGAGAAACTGAACAGCTTATCCCGTGGAGATATGTTGGTGATGGCGGGAAGCATCCCGCCGTCACTGCCGGACACGGTGTATGAATCCATTATGTCCGACCTTGACGGGCGTGGCGTCCTGTATGTGGTGGATGCGACCGGAGAACTGCTCCGTTGCACACTGCGTTTTCAACCCTTTTTGGTAAAGCCCAATGTTCACGAATTGGGCGAGCTGTTCGGCAAAGAACCGGAAACAGATGAGGAGATCGCCGACATGGCGTCAAAGGTTCAGCAGGCAGGAGCGAGGAATGTGCTGGTTTCTATGGCGGCATCGGGATGCTTGCTGTTAGATGAAACGGGGAAGACCCCCCGCCTTCCCGCCCGTGTCGGGAAGGCGGTCAATTCGGTCGGAGCCGGCGATTCCATGGTGGCGGGATT
>JAZLKY010000179.1:0-3294 GCA_045597885.1 Acutalibacteraceae bacterium
GGATGTTCCTGCAGAAATTCTTCGATGCGCCGCAACGCCTCTTTGATGTGATCAAGTGAATAGCAATAGGAAATGCGGACAAAGCCCTCACCGCTATCGCCGAAAGCCGTCCCCGGAACCACAGCAACATGTTTTTCCGCCAGCAGACGCTCGCAGAACTCATCCGAAGTCATGCCGGTGATCCGGATAGAAGGGAAGACATAAAATGCGCCCCCCGGTTCAAAACAGCGCAGTCCCAAACGGTTCAAGCCGTCCACGATGAAGCGGCGGCGCATATCGTATTCTTCCCGCATGGTAACCACATCGCCGTCACCGTTGGTCATCGCCTCAATGGCGGCATACTGAGCAGTAGTCGGCGCACACATGATGCCAAACTGATGCAGTTTGGTCAACATCTTACACAACGGTGCCGGGGCACAGACATAGCCGAGCCGCCACCCGGTCATCGCAAACGCTTTGGAAAACCCACTGACCAGCACCGTGCGCTCCTGCATTCCCGCCAAGCTGGCGATACTGGTATGCTTCTGCCCATAGGTCAGCTCTGCATAGATCTCGTCCGACAGCACCATGATGTCTGTTCCACGCAATATCTCCGCAATAGCTTCCAGCTCTTTGCGGGGCATGATAGCCCCCGTCGGATTGTTCGGATATGCCAGCACCAGCAATTTGGTACGGGGTGTAATGGCGGCTTTGACCGCCTCCGGTGTCAGCCGGAAGGCATTCTCTGCCCTGGTCACCAGTGGAACGGGAACACCGCCTGCCATCCGCGCCAACGGTTCATAGCAGACAAAGCACGGCTCCGGGATCAGTACTTCGTCCCCCGGCATCAATAGCGAGCGGAATGTCAGATCAATAGCTTCACTGCCACCGACCGTGACAAGCACTTCCGTCTTCGGATCGTATATCAGTCCGTTGTGCCGTTGCATATATCCGGCAATAGCTTCCCGCAGACCGATAAACCCGGCATTGGGGCTGTACCATGTCTTCCCCTTTTCCAGTGTTTTGATACCCTCCTGCCGGATATGCCAAGGCGTAGAAAAATCCGGCTCTCCTACCGACAGGGAGATGACATCTTCCATCTCCGCCGCAATATCAAAGAACTTCCGAATGCCGGACGGTTTGATATCCTGCAGCGTACGGTTCAACAATTTTTCGTAGTTCATCGTTATATTCATAAACCTTCATTTCCTTTTTTGCGCAATAACTGCCGGTTTTGTGGAGCAAAATCGCCACCAACTAAGCGGCAAAAGCCACAAACCGCCAAGCTTGAAGGAGTGATCTTTCAAACTTGTCCTCAAAGTTGTCCACGCTCATCTTTTTTGTCCGCATCAAACACCGCTCCGTGCTGCTTATAGGTTTTGAGTACAAAGTGGGTAGCGGTAGACAGCACCCCATCCAGTGGAGACAGCCGCTTGGCAACAAACAAAGCCACATCCTTGAAGGTGCGTCCGGTGATGATCACCGACAAATCGTATCCCCCGGACATCAGATTGACCTCTTCCACTTCATCAAAAGCCGTGATCGCCTCCGCCACCGCATCAAATCCACGGTCTTTGGTAGGAGCGATTTGCAGGTCAATAATGGCTGTCACATATTCCCGATCGGTTTTGTCCCAATCAATGAGTGCTGTGTAGCCATGCACTACACCCGCCTTCTCCAATGTCTGAATGCGCCGTCCCACTTCCTCTTCCGACAGCCCTAACATGGTCGCCATCTGTGCATTGGTCAACCGGGCATTGCTGTCCAAGAGTTTGAGTAATTTATCCATGATCATATGCCTCCTTATGACATTGATTTTCCTTTTTTTCGTTGCGGAACGATGCGTTTTCCGTTGCGGTCAACGATCACCGTATTTTGCAGTTGCCCCTCTAAATTCTGCCGGAAAGCGGCAATATATTCCTGCCGGAGCGCCTGCTGTTCTGCCGCCTCCGCCGCCGTCAACCCTTCTTCCCGACTTTTACGGGCGAGAAAGTTGATACGGTCGATTTTTGTCTGCTCCACTTATTTCACGATCCTTTCGGTAATAGCCCTGCGAAGAAGGTGACTGTATCTTCCCCACCCGGTCGCAGATACCGTCCCATCTTGATCAGACACGCCGGATCACGGGTGATGCGGTTCATCCGCTCTTCACAGGTCATCGTAACACGAAATCCCAGCATCTCCAGTACCGGTACCGCCGTTTTGCACAATTCTCCGAAGGGATACACAAAAACGGCAGGAGCAGTTCCGCACGCCTCGGTCAGCTTCTGCTGTGCCATCGTCAGATCGGCTGACAGTACACGCTGATAGTCCGACACCGATTCTCCGCTCATGATGGCTGTACCCTTCCGCTTCCCGGCAGTACACTCATGCATATGATAACTGTGATTCCCGATCTCCACCAGACCACTGTCGGTCATCTGCCGAATCTGCGCCCATGTCAAATGGGAATACAACGGGTGATCCTGTTCGGCAGTATTATCCGAATAGAAGCCGGACCAGTAAGCGATAGGTGAAATGATTGCTTTACTATTATACTGCCTGAGCAAAGGAAATGCAAATAAAAAATTATTGTAATAGCCATCATCGAATGTCAGCATCACCGGCTTCTCCGGCAACGGTTCTCCCTCGTCCACATACGCCAGCAGTTGTGCTATCGAAACGGTCGTATATCCGTGTTCCTGTAAATATCGCAGATCGCTTTCCAACAAGGCGGGGGAAATCACATACTTTCCCTGGCGTTCCTCCTCCTCCAGCACACTGTGATACATCAGAACGGGCAACAGGATCTCCTCTGACGGCGCTGTCCCAACAGAAACAGCATGCGTATACCCTGCACCGATGCCGGTAAGTAGCAGTGCCACCGCCAATATCCCCGCCGTCACTGCAGTCCTTTTCTTTACCTGTACGATACGGTACATACAGCATCCCTCCCGCTTCTATACATAAAGCAATCAATGGGAAAATATGCCCGTTATCTTTATTCGGTATCCACGTTTTCTTCCAACAGTCCTGCCGCCTCATCCTCCGACAGGCTGGTCACCGTTGCCAGTTTGCGTTGGATCTGCCGGGTGCGGACGGTGACCAATTTGTCCAACTCGTTATTGGCTTGTTCGAGTCGTTTTTGAGCCGCTTCCACGACCTCCCCGAATTTATTGAATTCGGTTTTGACAGCCCCTAGCACCTTCCAGACCTCTCCGGAACGCTTTTGGATCGCCAGTGTGCGGAATCCCATCTGCAAGCTGTTGAGCACCGCCGCCATGGTTGTCGGTCCGGCGATATTCACTCGAAATTCCCGTTGTAATCCTTCGACCA
>JAZLKY010000180.1:0-1185 GCA_045597885.1 Acutalibacteraceae bacterium
CAGCATAATCTGACCGATCCGCAAAACAGTGACACATATCTCGCCAGTGCAAAGGCGACTGTCCCCAACGGCAAAACACCGTATGAAGCATTCCACAATGTGTGGGATGTGGACGACACCGACGAAGACGGTATTTATGATGTGACCACCAGTCTGTTGCTCAACGGTGTGACA
This sequence comes from Acutalibacteraceae bacterium, assembly GCA_045597885.1. GTDB lineage: Bacteria > Bacillota > Clostridia > Oscillospirales > Acutalibacteraceae > UBA5905. Next base: position 175 of record JAZLKY010000180.1, read on the forward strand.
GAGAAAACATCCAAAAAGAACTTCATTTCCCGTTCCTATCTGAAAGTAATGATCAACGGAGCGGAGAAATTGATCCTCAGTGATATTTCAAAAGAATTCTCGGTCGAAGGCATGGCAAAGCAGGCAACGGTGAGCGGCCTTGCGGAGAATCTGCCGTGGTACGGAGAAACCTATATCAATGACGGTGTCATTTACGGCGGGGATACAACGGATCAGGAATGGCGTGAGCATCCGCAGGACTTCAAGCTCATCGCACTGGCGTTTGACGATGCTCCCTGCGACAGTAGCGGAGACCGTATGCGCACTATCGTCGATACGATGAACAATTACGGCGGCGCAGGAACCTTTTTCGTTGTCGGAAAACGGTTAGAGGATTACGGATCGGGCGGTGAGGCAGCGCTTCAGTATGCACTGGATAACGGATTTGAACTGGGTAACCATACCTACCTGCACGCCAGCGTGAATACCAGCGAGGTAGGCAGAGCAATGACGGCGGATGATCTGTACGATGATTTCAACACCTGTCAGCAACCGGTTTATGAAAAATTCGGTGTGACCATGAAATGGTTACGGCCGTCCGGCTTGCATACCAACGATGCCCTGTTTGAAGCCACCACACGGTTAGGGCTGCCGGTCATCACCAGAAGTATCTCGTCGGGTGATACGGACAGTGCAAACACAGCACAAGACATCGTCAACAATATGCTGACCAAAGCGTTTGACGGTGGTATCGTCCTGATGCACAGCACAAAACAGCCCACTGCCGATGCCCTCAATACGGTCTGTGCTCAACTGTATGCCAAGAACTATCGCTTCGTCACCATCTCCGAACTGTTTGAATATAACGGTGTCTCCTACGGGGATATCCCGACAAATACGGAGATCGGCGGCTATGATCCCGCAAACGGTACATTCCTCGGATCTATGGTTTAAGAAGTCTTCGATTGTCCCCCTCCTTCGTCTAAAAGGAGGGGGACAATCGTCTCGCCATTTGCTTACTTTCAGTACCTT
>JAZLKY010000181.1:0-3196 GCA_045597885.1 Acutalibacteraceae bacterium
GGGCTTGCCCGTTCCGATGAAACTTTCGGTTTTTCAAAAATCTATGCGGAACGGGTAGCCGAAGGCTCCGAGCGGTAGTGAATGACAGTCCGGGGGACTGTCAGAGCCGCGAGGTGACCGAGCCCGCAGGTGAGACAAGCCCGTTCCCTACGGTTGCGATAGAGAAAGATCAGTTGCAAATAAATTCGAAAACCTTGTTTTTTTAGAATTATTGATTTTTACAAACGGCTAAAAGAAATGAGCAAAAGGAGATCTTGCCATTATGACAGACTTTCAGCAGTTGACGGTCAAAGGACTGTATGACCTCTCCCACACCAAAGCCGCCCCCTTACTGGAAAAGGTAACCTATCCGTGGGAGGCACTGGACGGATTGGGTGCATTCATCGCCGCACTGGGGGGGACGCTGTCGGCGGAGGAATACGATCACCCCGCCTCCACGGTGTGGATCCATAAGACCGCTCATGTATTCCCCAGTGCCTATCTCGGAGAGAATGTGATCATCGGGGCAAACACCGAGGTGCGACACTGCGCCTTTATCCGGGGAAATGCCCTTGTCGGGGACGGAGCAGTGGTCGGCAACTCCACGGAACTGAAAAATGTGATCCTGTTCGACGGGGTGCAGGTGCCGCACTACAACTATGTCGGGGATTCGGTGCTGGGCTACCGTTCCCATATGGGAGCGGGCTCCATCACCTCGAATGTCAAGAGCGATAAGACCCCGGTCACGGCCCGCACGGCGGCGGGGACACTATCCACCGGACGAAAAAAATGCGGTGCCATGCTGGGCGACCTTGTCGAAGTGGGATGCGGCAGTGTGCTGAACCCCGGCACGGTCATCGGTGCAGAGGCACGCATCTATCCGTTGTCCTCGGTGCGGGGCTTTGTCCCGGCAAAGAGCATCTATAAAAAACAGGGCGAAGTGGTCGCCCAACGCTTCGGCGAGGCATGATATGAGCGGCATAAAAAAGAAAAAACTCTCTCCTTTTCAGGTCATCATACTGGGATTTGCGGGTGCGGTGTTGGCAGGGGCACTGTTGCTGATGCTACCGATCTCCTGTGCCGCCGGAAAAGTGACGCCGTTTGATCAAGCGCTGTTTACCGCCACCTCTGCGGTCTGCGTGACCGGGCTGATCGTACAGGATACCGCCACCTACTGGTCATCGTTCGGGCAGGGCATCCTGTTGTTGCTTATCCAGATCGGCGGGCTGGGGGTGGTGACGGTGGCGGCGTCGCTCGCGCTGCTCTCCGGCAGGAAGATCAATCTGATGCAGCGCAGTACCATGCAGGAGGCGATCGCCGCCCCCGGTGTCGGTGGAATTGTCCGGCTGACACGGTTCATCCTCAAAGCCACTTTCCTTATCGAGGGGATCGGGTTTGTCCTGCTGTTACCTGTTTTTTGCCGTGGTTTCGGTGTGCGGGGCATTTGGATGGCGGTATTCCATGCGGTTTCCGCTTTCTGCAATGCGGGATTCGATATTTTAGGACAGCCGGGCGCCCGGTTCTGTTCGCTGACCGGCTACATTTCCGATCCACTGATCAATACCGTTATCATGCTGTTGATCATCGTCGGCGGTATCGGCTTTTTAACATGGGAGGATGTCTGTACCCATAAGCTTCGCATCAAGCGGTATCGGATGCAGAGCAAGGTGATTTTAGTAACGAGCGGACTGCTCATCCTGCTCCCGGCATTGCTCTTTTTCTTCGTTGATTTTGCATCCATGCCGATGAAAGAGCGGATATTCTGTTCGCTGTTCCAATCGGTCGCCCCTCGGACGGCGGGATTCAACACCACCGATCTCAACGGGATGACCGAGGGTGGCAGGACGGTGATGATCCTGCTGATGTTGGTGGGCGGTTCGCCCGGCTCTACGGCAGGCGGTATGAAAACCACCACACTGGCGGTGCTGATCCTCAACGCCGTTGCCGTTTTTCGCAGGAAAGAAGATGCCGAGGTGTTCGGCAGACGGCTCTCCCCGGCGGCGGTCAAACAGGCGGCAACGGTGCTGACACTGTATTTGTTCCTGTTTTTGGGCGGCGGGATCGTCATCAGCATGGCGGAAGGATTGCCGCTTGCCACCTGCCTGTTCGAGACCGCTTCGGCAGTCGGCACGGTGGGACTGACATTGGGTATCACTTCCGGCTTGGGACTGTTGTCCAAAGGGATACTGATCGCTTTAATGTTCTTCGGTCGGGTGGGCGGACTGACACTGATCTTTGCCGCCATTTCCCGCACCGATACCAATGCGGCAAAACTGCCGCAGGAAAGAATAACTGTCGGATAAGGAGAGAAAAGCAATGAAAACGGTACTACTGATCGGGCTCGGCAGATTCGGCAGACATATCGCATCCCAACTGAGCGACATGGGACATGAGATCATGGCAGTCGACCGGGAGGAAGAAAAGATCAACGAAGTCCTGCCACTGGTCACTAATGCACAGATCGGGGACAGCACCGATCCGGCATTCCTGCGCTCATTGGGGATCGACAACTATGATCTGTGTATCGTCACCATCGGAGAGGATTTTCAGAGCTCACTGGAAACCACCTCTCTGCTCAAAGAACTGGGAGCAAAAACCGTCATCTCCCGTGCCAATCGGGATGTCCATGCCAAATTCCTGCTGCGTAACGGCGCAGATGAGGTGGTCTATCCCGAAAAACAGGTCGCCAAATGGGCGGCGATCCGCTACAGCTCGGATCACATTTTGGACTATATCGAGTTGGAGGACGGTCATGCCATCTTTGAGGTGTCCGTCCCCAAGGGCTGGATCGGCAGGAGCATCGGGCAGATAGATATCCGTAAAAAATACAATATCAACATCATGGCGATCAAAGAGGACGGCAAGCTCACCATGGCGATCACCCCCGACACCGTCCTGCGGCAGGAGCATTCTCTGCTGGTGCTCGGAGAATACAAAGCCTTGCAGAAGTGTTTCCAGATCTGACGGCTGCTCCCTAAGATATCAAAAACGGGGCTGTTAAAAAACAAAAGTTTTTTAAGGGCGGACTCACTTAGGGATTCATCGGTTTTGAGCAAATCTTTTTCCCGGCTGCTTCATAAAAAACCGAGGAAATACATCAAGTATTGCCTCGGTTTTGTTATTCGCATCACGGAAAAAATCTTTCCCTCAAAACTGCTTTGCATCTCAAAAGAGCAGAATTTCCTCAAAGACAAGCAAAACATGCGCAAGTCGGAGG
>JAZLKY010000182.1:0-4922 GCA_045597885.1 Acutalibacteraceae bacterium
AGGTCAACAGTCGGTATCAGTTTATGAAGACTCAGATCGCCGATGTGGAAACGACCAAGGAGGCTCTGCTCAAACAGATCAATGAGTTGATGTCTCAGATGAGAGAAGTGTTTTTGGATCGGTTCAAGCAGATCAATTACCAGTACGGACTGGTATTTGCAGAATTGTTCGGCGGCGGAAAGGGAGAACTGCGTCTGACCGATCCGGAGGATATACTCGGTTCGGGTATTGATATGTTCATTCAGCCGCCCGGCAAGGTGATCCTCAATTTGGAAGCACTGTCCGGCGGCGAAAAGGCACTGGCGGCAACTGCTTTGCTGTTTGCTATTCTTAAGGTGACACCCTCTCCGTTCTGCGTGTTGGATGAGGTCGAGGCGGCGCTGGACGATGTCAACGTTGACCGGTACGCCAGTTATTTGCACCGGATGTGTGACCGCAGTCAGTTTATTGCCATTACGCACCGGCGTGGTACGATGGAAGAAGCGGATACCCTGTACGGCGTGACGATGCAGGAGCGGGGAGTGTCCAAGCTGCTGGAGCTGCGTGCCAGTGAGGTGGAGCAGAAATTGGGTATTAAATTGACGGAAGAAGCAAAAGAATAGTTTTGATATTTTTGAGCAAAAGGAATTGAGAGGGCTGACATAATGGGCTTGTTCGGAAAGATCAGCCAAGGGCTGAAAAAGACACGGGATTCGCTGATGAATTCCATGAATTCAATGCTTCACGGTTTCACCCGCATTGATGCGGAGCTGTTTGAAGAAATGGAAGAGATCCTGGTCATGGGAGATGTGGGGACAACTACCGCCGCCCATCTTTGTGAGCAGGTAAAGCAAGCTGTTAAGGATAAGGGGATCACCGATCCCTTGGCGGTGCGGCAGATTCTGCGGGACACGGTGGCAACTATGCTCGATGGCGGACAGGAACTGCAGATAGCCACCAAACCATCTGTGATATTAGTTATCGGTGTCAACGGTGTCGGCAAAACGACAACTATCGGGAAGATGGCGGCACGGCTGAAAGCCGAAGGCAAAAAAGTGATTCTCGGTGCGGCGGATACTTTCCGTGCCGCCGCCATTGAGCAGTTGGAGATCTGGGCGCAGCGAGCAGAGGTTGACATCGTCAAACAGACGCAGGGTGCTGATCCGGCGGCGGTGGTGTTCGATACCATTGCGGCGGCGAAAGCACGTGGAGCGGATGTGATCCTGTGCGACACAGCCGGCCGATTGCACAACAAAAAAAATCTGATGGATGAGTTGACCAAGATCGGACGTATCATTGATCGGGAACTGCCGGGAGCAGATAAGGAGATACTGTTGGTCGTGGATGCTACTACCGGTCAGAATGCAGTGAATCAGGCACGGCAATTCAAGGAGGCCGCCGGGATCACCGGTATCGTTCTGACAAAATTGGACGGCACTGCCCGTGGCGGAGTGGTGTTGGCGATCCGGGAGGATCTGCAGGTGCCGGTGAAGTTTATCGGTGTCGGAGAAGGGATCGACGACCTGCAGCCGTTTGATCCTGCGGCATTTGCTGCCGGATTGTTTGATGACGGGGAGGAATGAAAAACGGTGAAGTTTATCTTAGCAACGCATAATGCTCACAAGGTGGTGGAGATTTCCCGTATTTTGGCACCTTTGGGGATCACGGCGGTGATTGACCGGGATCTGGGGATCGAATTGCCGGAGGTCGAAGAGACCGGTATGACATTTGAGGAAAACGCTTATCTTAAAGCAGAGGCTGCCTGCCGTTTTTCCGGTCTGCCGGCTATTGCGGATGATTCCGGCTTGGCAGTAGATGCGCTGAACGGCGCACCGGGCGTTTATTCTGCCCGCTACGGCGACAGCCGATTGGATGATGCGGGACGGACGGCATTGGTGTTGGAGCAGATGAAGGATGTACCGCCGGGACAGCGTGGGGCGGAATTCGTGGCGGCACTGTGCTGTGTTTTTCCCAACGGAGACGTACTGCGTGCCCGTGGAGAGGTCCGGGGAGAACTGACAACGGCACCGAGAGGTGAAAACGGATTTGGTTACGATCCGATCTTTTTGGTAGGCGATGTGACGTCTGCTGAAATGTCTCCGGCGGAAAAGGATGCGATCAGCCATCGTGGAAAAGCCTTGGAACAGTTGGCGGAAGAGCTGAAGAACTATTTAGAAGAACACGAGGGAGATAATAACTATGCTGACAAGTAAACAACGGGCGTGGCTGCGTGGGCAGGCCAATGGATTGGAGCCGATCCTGCATGTGGGGAAGGGCGGCATCTCCGATGCGATGATGAAGCAGGCGGATGATGCACTTGCCGCACGGGAGCTGATCAAGGGGAAGGTGCTGGAAACAGCGCCGGAAACCGCACGGGAAATGGCGGATGCCATTGCCGCCGCCGTCAACGCCCAGGTGGTTCAGGTCATTGGGCGGACATTTGTGTTGTTCCGGCAGGCTTCCAAGGACAGCCGATACATTTTGCCTCGCTGACGGCGGGCGGATCGCCCTCGGATCAATATTCGCAGGGGGCAGTGTGGTTCGCCAATGTCATTAAGTTAAGGAAACAATTAAGAGTTTCTCCATATAGCCGATTGTAAAAGTAAAACAGAAATTGTTACAAAAAGGAGAAAAATGAACATGGCTGTGGCCGAGCAGCAGATCCTGTCGATTCTGAACGAGCGGCTGGGGGAATATCGCCTTCGCCATTCGCTGGAAGTGGCAAAGGAGTCACGGACGCTGGCACTGTTGTACGGTGCTGATGAGGAAAAAGCATATACCGCCGGTCTGCTTCACGATGTTATGAAGGAAACCGATGAAAAAAGGCAGTTGCAAATCCTGCGGGATTTTGGTATACTGTTGGACAAGGTGGAAGAGAGTACCCCAAAACTGTGGCACGCCATTTCCGGGGCGGTATTTATCCGGCATTACCTGCATATAGAGGATGAGGATATCCTGAACGCCGTACGGTTCCACACGGTGGGACGTGAGGGGATGTCTTTGCTGGAAAAGATCCTGTTCGTAGCGGATTTCACCTCTGCTGACAGGGACTATCCGGATGTGGAGGTGATGCGGCGGCTGTCCCGTGAATCTTTAGACGCCGCCATTGATCACGGCGTGATCTACACGATTCGGGAGTTGGCGGCATCCGGAAGTCCGATCCACCCGAATACGGTGGCGTTGTATAATGAGAACCGATTGAACAGATGATGTTTTGCTTTGACTGTAGGAGGTCTTTGGCATGAATTCGGATAAGCACAATCAAGTCAGCCTGTCCGGGGCGGCGCATGCCCGCCCGGCGGCATCCGGCAAAAGGAAAAAGAAGCCGTTTCCGTTGTGGATCATCCCGGTGGCGGTGGCAGTGTTGGTGGTGGTGTTGCTGGTCGTTTCTTTGCTCCCATCGGGAGAAAAGGGACCGACAGTGTCGTCCAGAGAGATGGTGGAGTACACCTATACTGCTGACAGTCTGTGTGACGAAATGACCTATTGCATCATAGGCGTGACGGGGGAAGATCCGGAAGCCACTATGGATGCGGTTGGCTTGCTGTGCTTTGACCGTAAGAATGAGACACTGACATTGTTGCAGATGCCGGTGAGTACCTACATCGGGAATGACGGGACCTATGCCGCCGTCACGATCGGGAATGTTTGGGGCAATCCGGCGCCGATGGATTGGTGCGGTACCTGCCGTATCAAGGTGAAGGCGGAGGAGAAGAACGGCGGCAAGCACAGTACCTGCGGTACGGAACTGGAAACACGGAAAGGATCGGCATTTTCCGATCTTGCCAGGGTGTTCAATACCCAGTACGGTCTGCCGGTCGATAATTATCTGATCATTCCCCGGACGGGCCTGGCGACATTGGTCGACTCTTTAGGCGGCGTGGATATGGTCCTGCCAAAGAACTACAAGCTGGCGGATGTAGATTATGAAAAGGGGACACGTGTCCTCAGTGGTGCGGCGGCGGTGGATTATGTTTTTGATACGGAATACACCGGCTCTGCGGAAACGGACATGGTGCGGCTGGAACGCCAACGGGTGCTTTTGGCGGCGCTGTTGGAACGTTTCTCCGGCTACAAGGTCGGACAGTTATATAATGACGATCCCAACAGATCCGATATCCTGTCTGCCACGATGCTAGGAGAGGCACCTATCCGTATGGATACCGGCTCTTTCGGGAAGGCCCGTCTGATGGGCAGCTCGTCTGACAGCAGTGCGGATGATGTGAAGTTCTGTCGGGCATTGGCTGAGTTTATTCATGACGCTTCACAGGTGTCTTTGGAGAACGTGACCTGCTGTGTACTGCCGGGCGCATCGGCAAAAAAGGGGACCACTGCGGTATATTCTCCTTATCCGGCTGTCATCCGTTCTATGCTCAATGACAAGATGAATCCCGGCGGATTGACGATTGATGACAAAACGGCGGTCATGTTCACAGTGGGGAACGAAAGAACGGTCACCCCCACCATGATCTCCTTGAATACCGTCCGGGTGGAGCAGACATCGACACTGACACCGCCGACAGACAGTTTGACAACAGAGGAGGCGCCGGCTGAGGAATGACAGGACACGAATTGCTTAAATCGGCAGTAGAATCGTTGGATAAACATAAGGCCACGGAGTTGACTGCGCTCGATGTGTCGGGGCAGACATCTATTGCCGATTATTTTCTGTTGGCATCCGGGAGCAGTGCGACACAGGTCCGGAGCCTTGCAGATTATCTGGAAGAGGAATTGGCAAAGCAGGGGTGGAGACCTTTGCGTAGCGAAGGCTATCGGAACGGAGAATGGATCGCCTTGGATTACGGTGATCTGCTGATCCATCTGTTCCGGCGTGAGACGAGGGAATTTTACGGATTGGAACGGTTGTGGAGTGATGCACTGCCAATAGACATCCAACCCTATTTGATACAGGAAACTGATCAGTGAGGAGACATAGTATATGA
>JAZLKY010000183.1:0-2185 GCA_045597885.1 Acutalibacteraceae bacterium
GGCATACCGGCTTCGGGACCGATATCACCCAGCCCGAGTACCGCCGTCCCGTCGGTGATCACCGCCACCGTGTTCCAACGGCGGGTGAGCGAAAAGGACAGATCATAATTGTCCCGGATCGCCAGGCATGGCTCCGCCACACCCGGCGTGTATGCCACCGACAGATCCTCGGCATTCTTCACACGGGCACGGGGCGTGATCTCCAATTTTCCCGCCCATTCATAATGCTGCTGCATGGCTTCTTCTTTTGCTGTCATTTTAATTCTCCTTTTTCTCTCTCAAAAGCGCCCTTATTCCCGATGCCATTTCACCCCTTGGGGGGTGTCTTCCAACACGATCCGGCGGGCTTTCAGTTCGTCCCGGATGCGGTCTGCCTCTGCCCAGTTTTTCTCCTTCCGGGCGGTGGCACGGGCGGCGATCAACTGCTCGATCTCGGCATCCTCTTCGCTGTTTTCTTCCGTACGGCTGTAGCAGAAGCCCAGCACATCGGTCAGTTCATCGAACAACTGCTGACCGGCTTTCACCGTTCCTACTGTCGGCTGACCGTTCGCCAGCATGAGATTGATATCCTTGACCAACTCGAACAGTGCCGCAATACCGTCGGCGGTGTTGAGATCGTCGTCCATGGCGGCGATGAACTGCTCTTTGCGGGCGGCGACCTTCTGCACAAAGTCGGCATCCGGCTCACCCGCAGGGGCACTCTGCAGAGCGAACGCCATGGCGTTCTTGCAGTTATACAGTCGGTCGAGCGCACCGATACCCTGCTCGATGATCGAGGTGCTGTAGTTGATGGGACTGCGGTAGGAGGAAGAAATGAGGAAGAACCGGATGGGTTCGTATCCGTATTCTTTCGCCACATCCCGCACGGTGAAGAAGTTGTTGAGCGATTTGGACATCTTCTTGTTGTCCACATTGATATATCCGTTGTGCATCCAGTAGTGGGCAAACGGAACACCGTTACAGCACTCGCTCTGGGCGATCTCGTTCTCGTGGTGGGGGAAGATCAGATCCTGACCGCCGCCGTGGATGTCGATAGTCTCACCGAGATACCGCCGTGCCATGGCGGAGCATTCGATATGCCAGCCGGGGCGTCCCTCGCTCCACGGGGAATGCCAACTGGGTTCGCCGGGTTTGGCGGCTTTCCACAGCGCAAAGTCGAGCGGGTCTTCTTTCAGTTCCCCAACGGCAATGCGGGCACCGCTCTCCAGATCGTCCAAGGGCTGATGGCTGAGCTTGCCGTATTCCGCAAACTTGCGGGTGCGGAAATATACATCACCGTTTTCCGCACGGTAGGCGAATCCCTTCTGCTCCAGCACGGATACGATCTCGATGATGGTATCAATGTTTTCCGTTGCTTTCGGATGTACCGTTGCCTGCCGCACCCCCAGTCCCTTGGCATCTGTCCAGAATTCGGCAATATATTTTTCCGCCACTTCCGTGAAGGTAATGCCCTCCTCGTTGGCACGGCGGATGATCTTGTCGTCGATGTCGGTGAAATTCTGAACAAAGTTCACCTCATACCCCCGCCATTCGAGATACCGGCGCAGTACATCAAAGATACACAGTGGACGGGCGTTGCCGATGTGGATGAAGTTGTAAACCGTCGGCCCGCAGGCATACAGACGGATCTTGCCCTCCTCCAGTGGGATGAGTTCTTCTTTTTGCCTTGTCAGCGTGTTATATATTTTCACGGTCTGTCCTCTCCTTTCGCTTTAAAGGTGCCCTTTATCAAGCTCGTTTTCGAGTTCCCGGATACGCTCCTCCAACCGGTGCAGCTCCTGCGCCACCGGGTCGGGAATGTGGATCTGATCAAGATCCTGCACCCGTTCGCCATCCCGGCGAACCACCCGTGCGGGAATACCCACGGCGGTGCAGTTGTCGGGGATGTCGGTCAGCACCACCGCCCCGGCGGCGATGCGGACATTGTTGCCGATGCGGATGGGACCGAGCACCTTGGCGCCTGCTCCCACCATCACATGATCACCGAGGGTGGGATGGCGTTTGCCCTGATCCTTGCCCGTACCGCCGAGTGTCACCCCCTGGTACAGGGTACAGTCATCACCGATCTCGGTCGTCTCCCCGATGACCACCCCGGTCCCGTGGTCAATAAAGAACCGTCTGCCGATGGTCGCCGCCGGGTGGATCTCAATATTGGTGCGCCGCACACAACGCTGAGACTCCCATC
>JAZLKY010000184.1:0-2356 GCA_045597885.1 Acutalibacteraceae bacterium
GATGGACGACCAGGCAGAGGCAGCGGAATTTCTGGTCAAGGAGGATTCCCGGCTGACCGGGCATCCGCTCAAAGAATTACAGCTCAAGTCCAATATTCTGATCGCCGGGATCATCCGTGGCAGAGACCCCATCATCCCCGCCGGGGATGACTGCATCCTGCCGGGCGACCGGGTGATCGTACTGGCGGCAGGCAGACGGCTGCAAGAACTGACGGATATATTAAAATGAGATCGGAAGTTATAACGGTATGAATCGACGCATGGTATTTTTTACATTGGGACAGATCATCCAATTGGAAGGGATCCTGTTGCTGTTTCCCGCCGCCATTTCACTCCTGTACCGGGAAGATGCGGTTTGGTCATTTCTGATCACGGTGGGGATCGCCGCCATTGTCGGCACCCTGCTGGTACTGCTCAATCGTCCCGGAAAAAACCAGGACTTTTTTGCCAAGGAAGGATTTGTGATCGTTGCCCTGGCGTGGATAGCAGTCTCCGGCATCGGGGCTTTACCCTTCGTTATCAGCCGGGAGATCCCCTCCTTTGTAGATGCACTGTTCGAGACTGTCAGTGGATTCACCACCACCGGCTCATCCATTCTGGAAGACGTGGAGCAGTTGAGTCGGGGAATACTGTTCTGGCGTAGTTTTACCCACTGGATCGGCGGGATGGGGGTACTGGTGCTGATCATGGCGATCATCCCGACCAAGTCCGGCCGTTCGATGCACATCCTGCGGGCGGAGATGCCGGGGCTGGTCGTCGGCAAACTGGTTCCCCGTGTGCGGGACACCGCCAAGATCCTGTATCTGATCTACCTCGGCATGACGGTGACGGAGATCATCCTGCTCATCTGCGGCGGGATGAGCCTGTTTGACAGTGCCGTTTATTCTTTCGGCACCGCCGGCACCGGCGGATTCGGCATCCACCCGGACAGCGTGGGCGGATACAGCCCCTATTGCCAATGGGTGATCGCCGTATTCATGCTGTTGTTCGGCGTGAACTTCAATCTGTATTTTCTGATCCTTGCCGGGCATCTGCGCTCGGCTATCCGCAGCCGTGAGTTGCGGTGGTATATCGGCATCGCCATCACTGCTTCTGCTGTGATCGTGCTGAACACCCACTCCCTGTATGCCCATTTCGGTGAGGCGGTCAGGACAGCCTTTTTTCAGGTTTCCTCCATTATAACCACCACCGGTTACGCCACCGTTGATTTTGCCCGGTGGCCGGCACTCTCCCAGACAGTACTGTTCGCTCTGATGTTCATCGGCGGCTGGGCCGGCTCGACCGCCGGCGGGCTGAAGGTATCACGGGTGCTATTGCTGTTGGACACCGTCAAGCGGGATCTGCGCCATCTGATCCACCCCCGCTCAGTCGGCGTGATCCGGCTGGAGGGGAAACGGGCGGACAACGATACCATACACAGTGCCAGTGCCTATTTTGTCGCATACTGTGCCATTCTGCTCGCCGTCATACTCATCGTCGGACGGGAGCCGTTCGGACTGGAGAGCAACATCACCGCCGCCGTCACGTGCCTGAATAATGTCGGGCCGGGACTGGGCAAGGTGATCGGTCCGGCAGGCAATTTTCAGTCGTATTCCGACCTGTCCAAGATTGCCCTCACCTTCGCCATGCTGTTCGGCAGACTGGAGATCTATCCCCTGCTGATCACACTGATCCCCTCCACCTGGACCAAAAAATAGCATAAGGTAACCTCTGAAAATCCGATATGTACAGATCGCATAGAGATTGTTTCAAATAAAACGAAAAAGGTGCTGTTTAAAAACAAGAGTTTTAAACAGCGCCTTTTTATAATATATAACAGTAAACAAACCGGGCAAAAAACGGCAAGGCAGTCGTGCCGTCATCCATCCTCGCCCATCCGATAGGACAAGGTCATCAGACTGTCTCCCAAATGGACATTTTCCACGATCACCTGTGGATACACACGCTGGATGTCATAATGGGAAAAATTCCAAAATCCGGTGATCTTGCAGTCGATCAGCCGCTTGACCAGATCGGGGGCGGCCTCTTTCGGGATACAGAGGATCGCCATCTGCGGATGATGAGCGGCACAAAATGCCTCCAGTTCCGTCACCGGGCGTATCGGCTGTCCCCGCAGGGTGATGCCTGCCAACGCCGGGGCGCTGTCAAACAACCCGATCAGATGAAATCCCCGGTTATCAAAATGCATGTGATTGACGATCGCCTTCCCCAGATTCCCGACGCCGAGCAGGATGGCTTCGGTAGGGTCATCCATACCGAGGATACGCCCGATCTCCCGATACAACTGTTCGACCGCATACCCGTAGCCTTGCTGACCGAAACCGCCAAAGCAGTTGAGATCCTGCCGGATCTGCGA
>JAZLKY010000185.1:0-16421 GCA_045597885.1 Acutalibacteraceae bacterium
TGTGAGGCGGATCTAAATACTTATCCCGAATATCCCGTGCAAAACTGCGGATACGCTGTTCCAATACACTGCCGGCGGCCTTGATGCGGTCAACATCACCGCTATCATACGCATCCTGCAGTTGCCCGTAAGCATCCGCCGGAAATTTGGCGTCGATCGGCAGCCAGACAGCCTCCTCGCCGTCTCCCGGCAGTTTGACCGCATATTCCACAAAATTGGCACTGCCGGGCTTGGTCTTGACGTTGGCTTCATACTGTCCCGGAGACAGGATCTGTTCCAGAATGGCACCCAACTGGATCTCTCCCAGCACGCCCCGTGTCTTGACATTGGACAGCACTTTTTTCAGGTCTCCCACTCCGGTGGCAAGGGTTTTCATTTCTCCCAAGCCGGCATATACCTGCTCCAGCCGCTCATTGACCAACCGGAAGGACTGCCCGATACGGTCATTGAGCGTTTTCTGTAATTTTTCGCCCACCGTCTGCCGCATCTGTCCCAACTGACGGGTATTCTCCTGCCGCAGTGTTTCCATTTGCCCGTTGACCGCACGGCGGATGTTCTCAAGGCTGTCGGTCATCGTCTGATTGGCATTGTTCTGCGCCGTGAGCAGTACCTGACTCATGGACTGCACGCTCTGCTGTACGGTCTGCCCCAGTTCCTGCCGGCTTTCCCTCTGCTCATTCAGCAGGGATGCCCGCAGCTCCTCCATCTTTTCTTCCGATTTGTTTTCCTGCCGGGAAGCATCCATTTCACGGCGAAGTACCGATAACAAAATCAGCACAATGACCAGCAGGATCACCGTCACCACCGACAGGCACAGCGTGATATACTCCATTTTTTCATCCCCGATCAAATCGTATTGTCATCATCATCTTCCCGGCTTGTCTGCATGCGGTGTTCGTGCATTTCTTCAGCAGAATACTGCCGGGGGAACAGGTTGTCCGGCTGTTCGGCAGTCGCCTCGTCGGTGAACACCGTCTCCTGCGGATCATCCTGTACATCAAGGTTGAGATTGCGGCGCAGTTGCTTGTCCGCATCGGGATTCTTTTCATAATAAGGATCTATCATCCATTTCTTGAATACCGGAAAGAGCGTATACTGGATCAGTAATGACCGGAATCCCGGCAGGATCAACAATACCATCAGCAATACCAGCCAATAGGTGATCGCATACGGAAGCAACAGCATCAGTCCGCCAAGCAAACCGTATATTCCCAGCAAAACGACCGATATCAATAGATTTCTCCAAAATCCGGCACCGGCAAAAATAAAAGCATTACGGTAAATGCGCCCGGTCGGCAGAGAGAAGGTGATGATCATGAACGGAATGTAATACTTCATCACCGTGAACAGGGTGTACAGTATGATCGTCGTGAACAGGACGATCAGCCCCATCGTGTCCAGTTGGACCGGTTCCACCTTTATGCCAAACAGAGCAAACACCATCGGATACAGCGCCAGCGTATACAGGTTGTACAGCAGAATGCCCGTGACCGCTAAATTGATCAAGCCGCAAAGCAATGCCTGCTTGCGGTTCTTTCTCACAGTTTCGAAGAAATCCTCCCGTACAAAAGCGTGCTTCTCTCTGGCAAAGCTACGGGTGATATATGTCAAGCCGACCTGTGCCCACCCACCGGTGATCACCGGGATGTTCACCAGCCAGTAGAGAATACCGGCACAGATCAAATGCCAGAATTTTCGTCCGAAGATCTCAAAAAAAACCACCACGGACCGCTTCTGCGGCGCATTCTTTTCCACCCCCGGCCCGTTCCGGGTAAAATCCAAAAATCCGAACAGTCCCGCCATGTGATCAAAACAGTCCTTTCTTGATAATCCGCATATCTCACGGCAACCATCTGCCAAACAACAGACGGAACAACACGTCCGCCATCCCTACAGCCAATGCCCCTACGCAAAACAGCAGGAAGCGCAAACAGTACAACCGAAATCCGGATGACAGTTCTCCGTCCTCTTTTGCCCCGGAAAGCAACCGACGGCTGAGGGTCACCGATAGCCGCAGGCTTTCCGCCCCTGCCATGGTGATCAGTATCCCCGTCAGTAATCCTTTCGGCAGAATGACGGCAGCCACGGCAAATACACCGCCGACACCCATGGCATAATAATAGGCCTCCGTCAGCCCCAGTCCCATCCCCAGTACGGTGGGGATCAGAAAAATAAACGGCGCACCGCAGGGCCACATTCCCAGCAAAAACAGTACTGCAAGCACAAGAAAAGATGAGAAGCAAGCACTCCCTAACTGATGCAATCCAGCCACCATACCGCCGGTCAAACCGCTCACCCGTAACAGCTCTCCGAGGTGATCCGCCGCATGCCGAAATGACACAAAATATACCGCCACTCCCAAAACAGCCCCCAACAAATAGGCGCCGACAAAGGGGAACAGCCGCCGATTCTCAGCAAAAAAATATTTCATCTGCCGTCGCCGCCGTGTCGCCGTCCGTCGCATGGTCATCCCTCCCCATGGGACAAGAATATGCCCACCGTGCAAGGAATAGAACCTGTCCGACGGCTTTTCAGCCAAAAAGGCGACAAAGCAATAACGGACCTCCACCGTCATGATGGATCAAAGGGGGTGTAAAAACAAGTTTTACACCCCCGACAAAAACAGAAAAAATGAAAGAAAACATCCGCCGGAGAATGTAAGTCACCGCCGGCTGACGCCCAAAAAACCGCCGACACCGCCCGCCAGCGTCAACACTGCCAGCTTGATCAGCGCCACCGTACCATCCACATCGGCATACCGGATGAAGCCCGCCGACAGGATCAGCAAAAACAGCACAGCCCCACTGATCAGCCCCATGATGAGCCCTCGGTTTTTACTGATGATCGCCGCCGTCAGCCCCGCCAAAAAGGCGCCCACTGCCGCCGCCGCAATCGCCAGAGGCAACACGGCAACACGGGGAACATCCACCGTCTGGATCAATGCCGCCATCAGCATCAGCAATGCTACACAGCCGATAACACCCACCGCCAATCCGATAAGCAGTGGCTTGATCCAACGTCCGAAAAGCGTAGCGTCGGTATGACTGTTTTTCATGATCGGTTACCTCCCTGCCGCAATATCGACCTGTTAAAAAGGTATGCGCCCAGCCGGGAGATTATGCGCCGGGAGATCAGATATCGTCATCGTCATCGTCGTCATCGTCATCTGCCGGAGCATCGTGCTTGGTGTTCACCGTCTGGATGGCGGATTTGAGGAACTGGAGCTTGGTGCGGTCTGCGCCGGACTCAATGGTAACGGTGTCATCCTTGATGCTGACCACTCTGCCGCAGATGCCGCCGATGGTGATCAGTTCATCACCGATGCGCAGATTGTTACGCATCTGCTGTTCTTCCTTCTGCTTCTTCTTTTGCGGGCGGATCATCAGAAAGTACATCAATACGATGATCAGCACAAACGGACCGAATGTGATCAGCGTGGATGCCAATCCCCCCGGCTGTGGCGTACCCGTAGTACCGGTGGTCGATGCTTCTGCTTCTCCTGCGACTTTGATCAAGGTCGTTAAACTCATATTCGTTTCTCCTCCGAAAGTTTTTCTCCATTATATAGGGAAAAAGCGGAAAGTGCAAGCCCTATTTGAAAATTTACAATTTATCCAAACTTATGCACCGTTTGTCCGGATCATATCCGCCGATCCAGTACCCCGACATAGCGGCGGTAAAATTCTTCGAACCGTCCCTCGTCCAGTGCCGCACGGATGCGTTCCATCAGCGTGTTGTAGAAATACAGATTGTGCATCACCGTCAGCCGCATCCCCAGCATCTCATTGACCTTCAGCAAATGCCGGACATAACTGCGAGAAAAGCGGCGGCAGGTGGGGCAGTCACATTCTTCGTCCGGCGGCAGGGGATCGTCCGCATATTTGTTGTTGATGAGGTTGCGGTGTCCCTGCCAGGTGAAAATATGTCCGTGGCGGGCGTTGCGGGACGGCATGACACAGTCGAACAGGTCCACCCCCCGATGCACCGCTTCCAAAATATTTTCGGGTGTTCCCACGCCCATGAGATAGCGGATCTTCCCGGCGGGCATATGCGGTTCGACCGTTTCGATGATACGGTACATCTCTTCGGTCGGTTCACCGACCGCCAGCCCGCCGATGGCGTAGCCGTCCAGATCGAGTTCTGCGATCTGCTGCATATGTTCCACCCGCAGATCGTCATAGGTACACCCTTGATTGATGCCGAACAGCATCTGCCGGGGATTGACCGTGTCCGGCAGACCGTTCAGCCGTTCCATTTCCGCCTGACAGCGTTTGAGCCACCGGGTGGTGCGCTGACAGGACTGGCGGGCATAGTCATATTTTGCCGGGTTTTCCACACATTCATCAAATGCCATGGCGATCGTCGAGCCGAGATGAGATTGGATCTGCATACTCTCCTCCGGCCCGATGAACAGCTTTTGTCCGTCAATATGGGAGTGGAAATGTACGCCTTCTTCCCTTATATTCCGCAGTCCTGCCAGTGAGAACACCTGGAACCCGCCGCTGCCGGTGAGGATAGGTCCCTCCCACCCGGCGAATGCGTGCAGACCGCCCATTTTCCGGGCCAAGGTGTCTCCGGGGCGCACATGAAGATGATAGGTGTTGCACAGCATCACCTGACACTTCAGTTCTTTGAGATCATAGGCGGAGACCGCCCCCTTGATCGCCCCGCAGGTCGCCACATTCATAAATGCCGGGGTCTGCACCGTCCCGTGCGGTGTTTCAAACACCCCCCGACGGGCTTTCCCCTCGGTTTTCAGTACCGTCATTGCCATGTTTTTTCCCTTTCGTTCGAAGTCCTCATTAACGCTCTTTTGCGTTGCATCCCCGATGCTCACGGTTTATAAGATTATACCGGGCGATAAATCAAAATAAATCGCTGTGCGTACCGGTTCTGGATAGAAGCAAAATAAGCTGTTCGCCATCAATTTCATAAATCAACAGCCAATCCGGTTGAATATGACATTCACGGTAAAAACCGAAATTGCCGGATAATTGTTGATCTTTATATTTAGGCTCAAGTACCTCTCCGTTTGCTAATTTTTTTATTACATCTGTGAGCAGTTCTATCTTGTATCCTCGTTTTGCGGCAAGCTTCAAATCTTTTCTGAATTGATTAGACGGTTTAACTTCATACTTCACCTAAAATGTCCTCCACCATCTCATCAACATTTCCGTAGCCCTTATATGCTTCGGGATGCTTCCTCATTTCTTCGGTTTCTTTCATCGCCGCAAGCGTTACTGCATTGGGTACCTCTCTCGTTATTGAAAACGGAAAAGAACCTTCATAAACCATTTGCTTCAAAAAAATATTAACTGCAGTAGACAAATCCATTCCGAAATCAGCAAGTAAAACCTGTGCTTTTTTCTTTGTCACCTCATCAATAGTAACATTTGTAGATACTTTTGCCATTGCAATCAACTCCTTTTGCTATATTATACCCATTATTATTAGTGATTGTCAACATTTTATGCGTATAATATGTGTAATTTCCAATATTCCATTTAAAATCCTTTTTAAACGAAGTCTCGTACTTAATTGTCAGCATACAAGTCCTCCATCAGTTCCTTAACAGACTTAAAACTTTTACTTAAACCAATACCATTCCTGACATTTTCAATTGCCATTTTCGTTTCATCATTCGGTATTTCCGTTGTCAATTCAAACGGAATACGTTGTTCTCTAACAACGGTTTTGGCAAAAATATTAAATGCCGAGCTTACCGACAATCCGATTTCACTGCAAAACTTATCAAAAGCCAATTTTGTTGATTCATCCATACGAATGTTTACATTTGTTTGAGCCATAATGAATACCACCTATCAACATTGTAATTATTTTATATGCAAAAATAAGCAAAACATCAATATAATTCTATGAAAATAATATTATTTTCATAGAATTACCATACAATCGCCAAATGAAAAGAAACGGTATCGTTCTTCCACTGCATGCCGATAGGCAGCCATCGTATGCTCATAACCGGCGAAAGCGCTGACAAGCATGATGAGAGTACTCTCCGGCAGATGGAAATTGGTAATCAGTCCGTCCAGCACCTGAAACCGGTAACCGGGATAAATAAAAATCTCCGTCCATCCCTCCGCCGGACATACCCGTCCGTCGGTAAGCCCCACGCTCTCCAATGTACGGCAGGAGGTAGTGCCGACCCCGATCACCCTGCCTCCCCGTTCACGGGTACGATTGATAACAGCCGCCGTCTCAGCAGAGAGTTCATAATGCTCGGCATGCATCTGATGGTCGGTGATCTCCTCCTCCTTGACGGGACGGAAAGTGCCGAGCCCGACATGGAGGGTAACAAATGCGACCTCCACCCCCTTCTCCTTGACTCGTTCCAGCAGCTCCGGTGTGAAGTGCAACCCGGCGGTCGGTGCCGCCGCACTGCCGGGTTCACGGGAATAGACCGTCTGATACCGTTCCCGGTCTTGCAGCTTTTGATGAATATAGGGAGGCAACGGCATCTGACCGACAGTATCCAGCACCTGATAAAAGTTCCCTTCATAGGAAAACTTCACCAGCCGGTTCCCGCCCGCCACAACTTGCAACACATCGGCAGTCAGCAGCCCGTCCCCAAAGACGATGGTGTCGCCCGGCTTTGCCCGTCGCCCCGGTCCTGCCAGCACCTCCCACACATCCTCTCCCTTTGGAGTGAGCAGAAGCAGTTCCACATGAGCGCCGGTGGCGGCACGCACCCCCAACAACCGGGCAGGCAATACCCGGCTGTCATTGAGGATCAGACAGTCCCCCGGTTGCAGATAGTCGATCACATCCCGAAAGATCCGGTCGGTGTATTCTCCCGTCTTCCTGTCCAGCACCAGCATACGGGAGGCATCCCGCGGTTCTATCGGCTCCTGAGCGATCAATTCTTCCGGCAAATCATAATTAAATTCACGGCGTAGCATAAATACAGACCTCTTTTTTTGTTTTTCCCGGCAGATAGCATTGACAATCTGCCATCATGGGTGATAAAATACTGGGAGATGTGCTCCGTATTCATCATTCTCCCATTGATTACTTTATTATAACGAATACAGCAGCATTTTTCAACGTTTTTTTCTATAGACAACAACAAAGGAGCGGTTAAAGATGAAAAAGTATCGTGTTGGTATTGTAGGATGCACTGGGATGGTAGGACAACGGTTCATGCTGTTGTTGGAAAATCATCCGTGGTTTACCGTGACGGCACTGGCAGCCAGTCCCCGTTCTGCCGGCAAAACCTACGAGGAGGCGGTAGCCGGTCGCTGGGCAATGGATGCGCCCATTCCGGCAACAATGAAAAATATGACCGTGCTTAACGGAGATGATCCGGCACAGGTCGTGGGTTTGGTCGATTTTATTTTCTGCGCAGTGGATATGAAGAAGGATGAGATCCGGGCGCTGGAGGAGGCGTACGCCAAAGCGGAATGCCCCGTGATCTCCAACAACTCCGCCAACCGCACCACTCCGGATGTCCCCATGATCATTCCCGAACTGAACTGGAAGCACGAAGAGGTGATCCCTTATCAGCGCAAGCGGCTGGGAACCAAGCGGGGCTTCATAGCGGTCAAGTCCAACTGTTCTATCCAAAGCTATGTTCCGGCACTGTATCCTCTCGATGATTTTGGCGTCAGCGACGTGGCAGTCTGTACCTATCAGGCGATCTCCGGCGCAGGAAAAACATTTAAACGCTGGCCGGAAATGGTAGACAATCTGATCCCCTATATCGGCGGCGAAGAAGAAAAATCCGAGCAGGAACCACTGAAGGTGTGGGGCAAAATGGAAAACGGGCTGATCGTCAACGCATCAAAGCCTGCCTTTACCGCACAATGTCTGCGGGTGCCGGTCAGCAACGGTCACTTTGCCGCCACCTTTGTACGCTTTGACCGCAAGCCTGCCAAAGAGGAGATCATTGAGCGTTGGCGGCAATTCCGTTCTCGCCCGCAGGAATTGAAACTGCCCACTGCCCCGGAACACTTTTTGCAGTATTTTGACGAGCCGTCCTACCCGCAGGCGGCACTGCACCGGGATCTGGAGGGCGGCATGACCGTTTCTTTGGGCAGACTGCGGGAAGATACCCAATACGATTACAAATTTGTCGGATTATCTCACAACACCCTGCGTGGTGCCGCAGGCGGCGGTGTGCTGTTGGCGGAGCTGCTCTGTGCTGACGGGTACATTGACTGAGTAAACTCAAATACCGAACATTTTTCCCTATCCCCAAAAAGGGTCTGTTAAAAAACACCATAGCAAATCATCCATGCGCGCTTGCTTTTCTTTTCGGCTTCTCTTGCCATTTCTTTTGCTTCAACATCAATATCAGTAGCATAATTTTCGGCGATTGGAACTTCACATTTGATGTTGATGTCACCGCAACCAAAACATGAGGCAGTGTACTCTTTTTCCTCATAAGTGAATTTAACTTCGTAATACGGGAGCTTATAGCAATAAACTTTTTCAATTCTTGATGTTGACTTGAATATTACATCCCTGTGACAATCGCCGGGAAAAGTAACAGAATGCGTTTCAACATAGCATACCGTTACTCCTGATAGTGATAACATAATCCGCATTATGTAGCAGTTCATAATATTAATCGCATTTGTTCCATTCGCTCACGGTGTTCTGTGCCGGTCGAGATTATGTATATTCTTGTTGTATTGATGCTACTGTACCCGATAATGTCGGCAAGCTTTGCAATGTCTTTTTCGATACCGTAGAACACACGGGCGAACAGATGACGAAGATTATGCGGAAATACTTTTTCAGGATTGACCTCTGCCTCAACGCAGAGAGTTTTCATTTCCCGCCAAATGTTAGTGCGACTCATCGGCTTTCCTGTTTTGGTAACAAAAACCATGCCCGTTTTGATCCCGCGCTCTGCGGTATAATGGAGCAATTTCTTTTGCAGATTTTTCGTTATGATGATTGTTCTTGTTTTGCCTTTAAGCGATACCGTTGCCAAGATACTCAGTCAGCAGGAATACTGCGGGGATGTCATCAATTTCAAATCCCACTCCAAAAGCTTCAAGAACAAAACCCGTGTCCCAAATCCGAAAGAGAAATGGAAAGTATTCAAGGATGTTCACGAGCCGATCATCGAGCGTTCTGCGTTTGAAGAAGTGCAGAGTAAAATCGTAAAGAAAACCAAACGCAGAGCACCGAAGCCGGAGAACGCCGAAAAAAATATGTTCTGTGATTTCCTCTACTGCGCCGATTGCAAAAGCAAACTGTGGTATCACACGAACACCGGCAACAAGGATATTCACTATTTCAGTTGTTCTAACTACAAAACCGATACCAGAGGAGACTGTGAAACACGGCACTATATCCGAGCTGATGCGGTCGAGCAAATCGTTCTTCTTCAATTACAGAAATTCATTACTTTTATTGCAAACGATGAAGAAGCATTCGCACAAATTCTTGCCGACAAGACCAACAAGGACATTAAGCGGGAAAAGAAAATGTGCGAAACGGTCATGCAGAAAGCGATATCGAGGATCGCAACGCTTTCCAATCTTCATCAAAAGCTGTATGAGGATAATGCAAGCGGCAAGGTCACGGACGAGTGGTATATGGAACTGTCTCACAAGTACGAAACCGAGCGTGCCGACCTGAAAGCAAAGATATCCGAACTGAAACAGAAGCAGGACGAACTCGATAAACTCCAATACGGAAAGGAATCGTTCATCTCGGCAGTCAAGCGGTTTATGGAAATGAAGGTGCTGACAAAGCAGCTTCTATATCAACTGATTGACCGTATTGAAGTTTATGAAACCGAATGTGTCGGCAAAAACAGAATACAACGAGTGATTATCTTTTGGAAGTTCGTCGGGTATATCGAACTGCCGGAGTGCTTCTCGCAAAAGAACTACAAGGCAGATACCCGTCAAGGTGTTGCTGTTGAGTATCACACACAGGCATTACCCGCATAATGCAAGCGGGCAGGTTCACCCGAACCTGCCCGTACATAGAAAACAGCATAAAAATGGGTATTCATAACTCAAGTCCGTTATGAATACCCATCATGGTCGGAGTGACAGGGATCGAACCTGCGGCCTGATGGTCCCAAACCACCCGCGCTCCCAGCTGCGCCACACCCCGTAAAACAACGATCTACAGAGAAATGCGTATTTCTCCGAAAAAGTCAGTGAAAACAAAAGGGCAAAACCAAGTTAAGCCGACAGATGCACCCATCTGTCGGCCACTCCTCAAAAAAATCAGGCAAACGTCAAAATATCGGCAAATCCGGTGATCTCAAAGACCTCCATGATCTCCTCACTGACATTCTTAATGGTCATAGTGCCCTGCTTGTTCATCGTCTTCTGTGCCGCCAAGATAACACGCAAACCGGCAGAAGAGACATATTCCAAATCAGCAAAATCCAATGTCAGATCCGTTACGCCGTCTAAAGAAGACTTGATCTCTGCCTCAAACTGCGGTGCGGTAGTGGTATCCAAACGACCCACTAAGGCGATCACAAGCGCATTTGCATCGGCTGTCTTACGAATTTCCATTTTACATTCTCCTTTTCTATCGGATAATAGGTTTTTCGCAACCATAATTCCTATTAGTTGACAACAGGGATGATTACACACTGGTATTATAGCATACACTTTGTAAGAAAAGCAATAGAATAATTAAAAAAAATGAAATCTTTTTAAAAATTCCTCTTTCTCATCTCATTGTTGATCGTACTGATCCCAAAAACTCAGTACTGCCGCCCGGTATGACGGCCCGTCTAGCAAGTAACTGCATGCATGATCCGCTCCCGGAACAATCAGCAGATGACGGGGACCGGCGCACGCCTTGTAGTTTTCATAGGTCATCCCCACCGGAACGAAGCCGTCATCTGTTCCGTGAATGAACAGCACCGGCAGGGTGCATTCTTTGAGCGCATCGACCGTAGAGCGGTTGGCAGTATCGTCCTTGACCGCCTGCCGGAACAGCGTTTCCACCTGCCTTTGACGCAGACGGTGATACGGCAGATGCAGATTGTCTTCCATCACGTGTTTCCAAATCGCATGCGGAGAGGTGAACCCACAGTCTGCAATAATCCCCCTGACATTGTCGGGGAACGGTTGGGAGGATGCCATCAGCACGGTCGTTGCCCCCATGGACAACCCGATCAAATAGATCGGCAGTCCCGCCCCGCCGTGTTCATTGATCCATTGTATCCACGTCATACAGTCATTATATTCCGTCGTACCGAAGCCCATGTGCTCGCCGCCGCTCTGCCCCTGTCCCCGTTGTTCCGCAAACAGTACAGCACAGCCGCTCTCTTTCCAAAAAGGGGCAATACTCCCGAAATCATTGTACCAGGTCGACCGCCACCCATGCATTGCCAGCAGGATGCGTTTGGGGTTTTCTCCCTTGTCCCAGTGACCGACTAAAGTCAAACCGTCGTGACTTTCGGTCTCGACCGTTTCCAACGGGGCGGTACGCAACACTTCTGCCGCTTCTTTTGACGGGCGCAGAAAATCGCTATCCGGAGCCGGCATAGTGCCGGCGATCTTTCCTTTCATCCGGCGCATCACCGCCGGTTCTTCCCGATCAAGGGCTTCTTTTGTCAAGGTGCTGGTGATAGCACGGGAAATCCCCAACGCCGTAGCCGCCACAGCAGAAACACCAAATGCCACTGCCCATTTTTCTTTTGTAGTCATGTATCCATTCCTCCCTGTATCAATCCTAAACACATGCATATATTTACAGTATAATCCGTTTCGCCGTCTTTATTGTTACCGATCAGTGAACGTTTTGATTTTTTTTAAAAACACTTGACAAATCATCTGTACTATTGTACTATTGAGGTAGTACAAACTGGAGGAGGGAGAGGAATGGACTGGGCAATGGATAAATCCCGTCCCATTTGTCCGCAGATCTGCGAACAGTTATGCAACCGGATTGCTTTAGGCGAATTGAAGCCGGGTGAGCGACTGCTGTCGGTTCGGGAGGTCGCGATCAGTGCGGGAGTCAATCCCAACACGGTACAGAAAGCCTTTGAGCAGTTATCTCAACAGGGTATCATTTACCCGGTACGTGGCTCCGGATGGTACGTCAGCGAGGATACTTCCTTGGCGCATCAGACGGCGCAGGCGTTGGTACGGAAACTGATCACCGATTTTTTGGAACGGATGGCAGCCATGGGCATTGACCGGGAGCGGGCAAAACAGTATGTGGAGGAATGGAACGAATGAGTGAGTTACTACGTTGTGAAAACCTAACCAAGAATTACGGCAATCTGGTGGCTCTCAATCGGGTAAATCTGTCGATAGAGAGTGGCAAGATCATCGGCTTACTCGGACCAAACGGATCCGGTAAAACCACATTGATCAAGCTTATAAACGGACTTTTGACCCCAACGGCGGGACGGATTAGTATCAATGGCAATACGCCGGGGGTGGAAACCAAAAAAATAGTCGCCTATCTGCCGGACAGCAACTTCCTGAACTCGTGGATGACAGTAGAACAGATCGTAAGTTTCTTTACGGAATTCTATGCAGATTTCCGTCCCGAACTGGCAAGAGAAATGTTGCGGCGGCTGGGCATCACCCCGTCGGTAAAACTGAAAACACTATCCAAAGGAAACAAAGAAAAGGTATCGCTCATCCTTGTCATGAGCCGCAATGCCCTGCTGTATGTGTTGGATGAGCCGATCGCCGGGGTAGACCCCGCCACACGGGACTATATCATTTCCACCATCATCAACAACTACAACCCGGCGGCATCGGTGCTGATCTCCACCCACTTGATCAGCGATGTGGAAGAGGTGCTGGATGAGGTCATCTTCATCAATCAGGGCAATATCCTGTTGCAAAAATCAGTGGACGATATCCGTACCGAAAACAGCAAGAGCGTAGACGAACTGTTCCGGGAGGTGTTCAAATGGTAAGAAAATTATTTAAGCACGAGTGTATCTATTATGTGCGTACCCTGCTCCCCATGGAACTGATTTTTTTGGGGTTGGCGATCCTCAATCGGTTGATCCAACTGTTTGAGACCAATCAGACGGGGTATCGGATCCTCTTTACTTCCTCGGTGATCATGCTCACCGTTGCCGGGGTGGTGTGTGCGGTCATGACGGTGGCGGTGGCGGTGGTGCGGTTCTACCGCAACCTGTATTCCAACGAGGGATATCTGTCTTTCACCCTGCCGGTCACCTACGAACAGCATATCCTTGTCAAACTGTTGGCGGCGATCCTGTTCACGGTCATCACGCTGATCGTCGGGATACTGGGCGTGTCCATAGCGACATTGGGCTCGGTCGGTGTGGAACTGTGGAAAGCCGGTGCGTTCCTGCTCGGAAAAGCATATGATGTCATCGGTGCACACATATTCCTGTATGCATTCGAACTGCTGCTGTTCCTTCTGCTGACCACTGCCACCGGGTTGCTGTTGCTCTACGCCTGCGTCACGGTGGGACAGATGGCGAAAAAGAACCGCATCCTCGCTTCGTTCGGCGCATATTTCGTCTACTATATCTTCACGCAGATCGTCG
This sequence comes from Acutalibacteraceae bacterium, assembly GCA_045597885.1. GTDB lineage: Bacteria > Bacillota > Clostridia > Oscillospirales > Acutalibacteraceae > UBA5905. The sequence continues at coordinate 13,493 of JAZLKY010000185.1, forward strand.
GGACGGTGCTGGTGATCGTCGGCACGGTCGTTCTGCCGAATCTGCCGTGGGAAAAGATCTCCGACTGGATCGGCAAGCACATCTATCTCACCACCCACACCGCCTGCTGGATCGGCATCGTTTTTGCGGCGGCATTGGGACTGGTCTATTATCTGATCACCCGTGCGGTCATGCACAAAAAACTCAATCTGGAATGAAAGGACGGGAACACGATATGAAAAAAACAATCAAACGCATCCTGCTCGCAGGGTTGGCACTGGCACTGTGTGTGTCGCTGTGTTCCTGTGCCCAGCTGGATGAGATGCGGAATGATCAAGCAACCTGGAATACCGATGGGACGATCCGATTCCGGGATGCCAACTATAAAATGTTGCCCGAAAACATCGGGGAGATACGCCTGAATGAAAGAATGATGCGGAACAGTGGTGTCATCACCGCCCCGGATGTGCCGGTACTGCTCAGCGAAGAAATGGGCGACTGGATGGATTATTCCGACGATACCGTTTTTCTGTCGGCATACCCGAACGATTATGCGGGTACCCTGTTTTTCCCGAACGACGGTCGGTTCGATGCGGATTCCATGCGGATCTTTTGCCGGGAAGACCGCTATGAGGAGATAACGGAGCGGATCGTAAATGCCCGGTTGGATCACTATTTCTGGATTAATTACAGCGCACCGAACGAGGCTAAACTGACAGAACAATGTGTCCTGCTGGACGATTCGCTGACGGCGGTGATCCACTCGATACTGGAAGGGCTGCCCGACCCGAATCCGGACTTGGATAACGGATATACGACATTGTGGGAGACCCGTCTGCTCTCCTGCGACAAGGACCTGCTCTTCCAGGGGCGGGAAGAGATCGGACTGTTTTTATCCAGGGACGGCGATTTTGTGCTGCTGAGTGAAACGGAGATCTATCCCGTTCCGCCGGAGTATTTCTCCCTGTTCGCAGAATTCAAGGTACAGGAAGAAGCACTGCTGTATGGTGAAGCCGACGGTTTTGCAGTCGAAGAAATGTGAATTGAAACTTTAAGGGGCTGTTAAAAAACCTTCGTTTTTTAACAGCCCCTTTTAGAAAAATGGAAATGCTCGAAACAAGTGAACCAAACTGTTTTTACATCCCGTCCACATAGTCGCACGCCGCCAATGCCGCTATCGCTCCGTCGGCGGCGGCGGTGGCGACCTGCCGGATACGTTTCTGCCGACAGTCCCCGGCGACAAAAATGCCGGGGGTCGCAGTCAGACAGGTTTCGTCTGCCACGGCATAGCCCCGCTCGTCAAGCGGGATAACGGCGGCAAACGGTTCGTTCTGCGGCACCAACCCGATGGCGACAAACAGCCCATCGAGCGGCAGATTCCGAACATTACCGGCACTGTCTTTCAGCCGTACGCCGGTGAGTGTTCCGTCACCCAGTACGCCGTCTACCACTGTCCCGGTGATCACTGTCACATTCGTGCGGGAAAGGAGTTGCTGTTGCAGTGCCTGTTCCCCGGTGAGAAAATCGAGATTCTGTATCACGGTGACCTGCTGTGCCTGGTCTGCCAGCAACAACGCCTCTTGCAAAGCGGAGTTGCCGCCGCCGACCACGCCGACATTTTTCCCCTGATAGAATGCGCCGTCGCACACGGCACAGAACGAGATGCCGTTGCCGATCAGTTCTTCTTCTCCCGGCAGACCGAGCAGACGGTGGCGGGCGCCGGTGGCGATGATGACCGCCTTGCCGGTATATTCGCCGTCATCGGTTACAACGGTCTTTACCGCTCCGTCCCGGATGGAAAGCACCTCGACCGGCTCCATATCCGCCCCCTGCTCCAATACCTGCTCCATCATTTTTTCGGCAAACTCGTTGCCGGAGAGTGGCAAAAAGCCGGGAATATTTTCCACCTTCGGAGAATAGGTGATCTGTCCGCCGAAAGTGCCTTTTTCCAGTACCACAACGGACTTGTTCGCCCGCCGTGCATAGAGGGCGGCGGTCAGCCCTGCCGGACCGCCGCCGACCACGATGATATCATATGATCCACTCATCAGTTCAGCCCTGCAATCATTTTCTTGATTTCGGAAACGCCGGCATATCTGCCGACACATTCGCCGTTCTCCACCACGATCAGTGTGGGTGCCTGTTTGATCCCCGCCTGCTGTGCCAACTGCGGCTGTTCGTTGGCGAGAATCTTGTTGTAGATAAATCCTGCCTTGTCCAGTGAGGCACAGGCAAGTTTACAGTTGGGACAGGTGGCGGTGGTGAACAGATAGGCGCCATCCGCAAAGCTGCCCGAAGTCCCGGCTTCGGCGGCGGGGGCTTCTGCCGCCACGCCTTCGTGTGTCAGATGGGAGCGACCGACATCGTATACCTTGCGGTCCTTGAACTCCTGGCTCTTGCCGTCATTCCAGTTCTGCACCGGGCGGTAGTAGCCGGTGATACGGCTGTAGACCTCCGTCTTTTCGCCGCACTGGGGGCAGGTATACTGCTCGCCCGCAATATAGCCGTGCGTCTTGCAGACGGAATAGGTCGGTGACAGGGTGTAATACGGCAACTTGTAGTTTTCAGCGATCTTGCGTACCAAATTCGCCGCCGCTTTCCAGTCGGGCATCTTTTCGCCCAGGAATGCGTGGAACACCGTGCCGGAAGTATACAGTGTCTGCAATTCGTCCTGCACATCCAGTGCGGAGAAGATATCCTCGGTGTAGCCGACCGGCAGGTGGGAGGAGTTGGTATAATAGGGGGTATCGTCCTCTGTTTTGGCGGCGGTGACGATGTCGGGATAGTGCTTCTTGTCATGCTTGGCAAGACGGTAGGCGGTGGACTCTGCCGGGGTGGCTTCGAGGTTATACAGATCCCCGTACTGTTCCTGATAATCGCTCAGGCGTTCACGCATATGGTCAAGCATCTGCTTGCTGAATTCCTGACACTTTTTACTGGTCATATCCGC
>JAZLKY010000186.1:0-2003 GCA_045597885.1 Acutalibacteraceae bacterium
CCGACTCGATCGCCGACTGAGTGAACGCATACTGCCCGATAGCACCGGTCGTTCCGAAATCAACGCTGGTCAAGGATGTATAGTTTTTGCTTCCGAAAGCATAATTGCCGATCTTGCCGACACCGGGTGCAAACACAACGGACTTTATGTACGGCTTGAGGTGCCACCACGGAACTTCATTGGCTGCCGTGTAGTCCGGAACATCTCCGTTGCCGGAAATTGTGAACACACCGGAGCTGAGGACCAAACTCCAGGTCATGGAATTGCCCGAACCGAAGTTGCCGGTGTAGGGAATGGAGTCAATCTCCTCGGTCTCCACCTCGTGGCAAAGGGCGCACTCCCGATGCCGAGAACCGGCCTTGCCCTTGGTCGGCTGCACATCAACGACCCACTCGCCGAACTGATGCTCGCCGGCACAGGTCGCTTTAATGACAATAGAAAGATCACCGGTGATCTTAGTGATACGATAGGTGGAACCGGTATCCGCCGGTGTTTTCAAATTCTTGTAGCCGCCGGTGATGACTATATCACCAACGGCAAATCCCTCTTCCATCTCCACAGAGAAGTTGACCTGACCGTCACCGGAAATATCCTTGAGCCCCGTATCACCGTTACGGGCATACGCCTCGGTTGCATTGGCAACCGTTGCTCCTGTCATATCCTGCTTTTCATACACTGTCACCGTTCCGTGATCAATGGCAAAGCGTGCAATATACCACTGGGCATCGGGATCTTCTTCGCCGCAGGTGCAATAGCCATTGACATAAACATGCTCATGCGGTCCACTGGCTGCCGTAGCGGTAGCGGTAACGGTCACATTACCCAGGATCTTGGTCAGACGGTACAGTCCACCACCCAGATCCTTGAGATTGCTATAATTTTCGGTTCCATCAGTCACAAGGACCAAATCGAGCGTATATCCCTCTTCCGGCTCGACCAGGAAGTTGACCTGACCGTCACCGGAAATATCTCTCCGCCCGGAATCGCTGTTGCGAGCATAGGCAGATGTGACATCCTCTTCTTTTTCACCGGCAGTATCCTGCGTATAGTAAACGGTCACCTTGCAGTGCAAGGTGTTGAACGTGGTAATAAACCACTGGGCATCGGGATCCTCTTCGCCGCAGGCGCAATAACCGTTGGTATAAACATGCTCATGCGGTCCACTGACTGCCGTGGCGGTAACGGTCACATTGCCGGCAACCTTAGTAAGACGGTACAGTCCGTTGCCCAAATCCTTAAGGCTACTAAAGTTCCCGGTTCCCTCGGTGACCTCAACCGTCTGAAGCACATAACCATCTTCCGCCTCGACCAGGAAGTTGACCTGACCGTCACCGGACATATCCTTGAGTCCGGAATCGCCGTTACGCACAATGGCAGATGTGACATCTTCTTCTTTTTCACCGGCAGTATCCTGCGTGTAGTAAGCAGTCACCTTACAGTGAGAGGCATCGAAAGTGGCAACGAACCACTGGGCATCGGGATCCTCTTCGCCGCAGACGCAACGACCGTTGACATAAACATGCTCATGCGGTCCACTGACTGCCGTAACAGTGACGGTCAGATCACCGACGATCTTGGTCAGACGGTATAATCCGCCGCCCAGATCTTTAAAATTCTTATAGTTCTCCGTACCCTCTGTCACTTCGACCGACTGGATCATATATCCCTCATCGGCTTCAACAGAGAAGTTGAACTGACCGTCGCCGGAAATATCCTTCATGCCGGTATCGCTGTTACGGGCATAAGCGGATGTAGCATTCTCGACCTTTTCGCCGGCGGTGTCCTGCGTGTTGTAAGCAGTCACCTTACAATGCGGCGCGTCAAAGGTCGCAACGAACCAAACCGCATCGGGGTCTTCCTGCCCGCATCCGGTGCAGTAGCCATTCTCATAGCGATGCCCGGCAGGGACCACTTCGCCCTCGCACAAATACTCGCCGCATTCAGCACAATACATATCACCGGCATAGCCATTCTCCGTACAGGTGGCGGGAACGGCATCCCGA
>JAZLKY010000187.1:0-2504 GCA_045597885.1 Acutalibacteraceae bacterium
AACGCTTCCTGCGGACAGTTGCGGCGGTATGCCGATCAACAGGAGGCGAAAAAGGAGACATCATGATGAAGGTGAACGGTGCTACTCATATCGGACTGGTCCGGGAGAGTAATCAAGATGCGTTTTTTTACGATGTCAAAGACAAGGATTCAGCCATAGCCATCGTATGCGACGGCATGGGCGGTGCCAACGGCGGAAATGTCGCCAGTGCCATCGCTGTCAAGACACTGAAAGAACGGCTGGAAGAGTCGACGGGTGAAAACGGGAAACCGGAATATCTGCTGGCAAGTGTCATGGCTGCCGCCAATGTGGAAATATACGATACGGCGCAGTCCCGTCCCGAACTGGATGGGATGGGTACAACGGTTGTGGCGGTGCTGATCAGAGGCTCGGTCGCTTATGTATCTCATGTCGGGGACAGCCGGTTGTACCTGTTCCGTGACGGTTCTCTGCAAGCGGTCACCCGTGACCACTCGGTGGTTCAGGAAATGATCGAAAAGGGACAGATCACGGAGGAACAGGCGAAGACACACCCGCGCAAGCACTTCATTACACGGGCGTTGGGCGTTTCACACGATGAAAACGGTGAGTTTGACACATTGGATCTGCAAAACGGGGATCGCTTGTTGCTTTGTACCGATGGATTGACCAATATGGCAGACCGGCAGGTGGTGGAAAACATCCTGACGGATTCCTCCATTGAAGATGCCGTTCCTGCTTTGATACAGGCGGCGCTGGATCGTGGCGGGACAGATAATGTTACGGTGGTTCTGGTAGATATTGACGGGATATAAATTGTTGACAGAGAGAGGGAAAATGACCATATGGACAAGTATTTGGGCAAACGGCTGGACGGCCGGTATGAATTGCGGGAATTGATCGGTGTCGGCGGGATGGCATATGTATACAAGGCATATGACTGCATCGACGATCAGACGGTGGCGGTGAAGGTCCTGCGGGACGAATTTATGAACAACGAAGAGTTCGTCCGTCGCTTTCGCAACGAATCCAAAGCCATTGCCATTCTGAACCACCCCAACATCGTCAAGGTGTTGGATGTCGGTTTTGGCGAGAGATTGCAGTATATTGTGATGGAGTATATTGACGGCATTACGCTGAAAGAGTATCTGGATCAGAGGAAGGATATCCGTTGGAAAGAAGCCGTCCATTTTACGGTGCAAATATTACGTGCTTTACAGCACGCTCATGATAAAGGGATCGTCCACCGGGATATCAAGCCGCAGAATATCATGCTGTTGGCAGACGGTACGATCAAAGTGACGGATTTCGGCATAGCCCGCCTTTCCCGCAACGAGATCCGGGCGACGGTAGACGGAGAAAAAGCCATCGGTTCAGTACATTATATCAGCCCAGAGCAGGCAAGGGGAGAGATCACCGACGAAAAAGCCGATATCTATTCGGTAGGCGTTGTTTTGTACGAGATGCTGACCGGCCGTTTGCCGTTCGAGGCAGATAATGCTGTTTCGGTCGCCATCATGCAGATGCAATCTGAGCCGACCATGCCCCGGAGCATTAATGAGGATATTCCCGAAGGGCTGGAGCAGATCACATTGAAAGCCATGCAGAAAACGACGGATAAACGCTATCAGTCCGCCGCCGAGATGCTTAATGATATCGACGAATTCAAACGCAATCCGTCCATCAAGTTTGCCTATACTTACTTTGTGGACGAAAAGCCTACACGGTATGTCGATGCGATCACCAGGGTGCGTGGGGAAGAAAGCCCTGAAAGCGGCCTGTCGGCATCCCCGGAGGAAGAGCCGAAGAAGATATCGACGGTCGCCATCCTCTCGGCGATCGCCGCCGCAGTTGTTCTGCTGGCGTTGGCGATCGTTCTGTTCGGGACAAAACTGTTTGGCGGTGGCGGTCGTGCCGATATCGTTGTTGATAATTTTGTCGGCAAAAGCTATGCCGACGAGGTCCCGCTGATGGAAAATATTTCCAATTACACCGTATCCATTGAACAGGCATACAGTGCTGAATACCCGGAGGGCGTTGTATTCAAACAGGAACCGGCGGCAGGCAGTACTATCAAGATGAAGGGCGATGTGGTCCTGTATATCAGTTTGGGATCCCGCCAGGAAGAGATCCCCATGCTGATCCCTGGTGAAAAAGCCTCTGATGTCCGGATGCGTCTGGAGAGCAAAGGATTTGTTGTAAAAGAAGCCAAAGAAAACAGTGAGGAGTACGGTGTCGGGACGGTCATACGGCTGGATCCGGAGGCTTCTACCGCAGATAAGCCATCCAAAGCACAGTATGGATCGGAAGTGATCATGTATGTCAGCAGTGGAAAGGCGGAGGAAGATCCCATTACCCTTCCCAATGTGGTCAGTTATTCGGTCAGCGATGCGATCGAGAAATTGGAATCTGCCGGGTTTAGCCGCAGTAAGATCGTTGTTCAGAATGTCAGCGATTCCGCCAAGAAGGACACGGTGCTTTCGATGTCTCCCACCGGCAAAGCCAAGCCGTCGTCGGAGATCGTG
>JAZLKY010000188.1:0-8001 GCA_045597885.1 Acutalibacteraceae bacterium
CTGCTCCTACGGCGGCGAGGCACTGGACAAAAAAACACCGCTGCTCCGCTCGATGGAAGCGATCAACAAACAGGCACTGCGGGTCCTGCGGCTGTTCGGACACACGGACGTGTCTCTGGTGCGTACCACCGTCGGACCGGAGCAGGAATATTTTCTCATCGACAAGGCAATGTATGACCGACGCAAGGATCTGATCAACACCGGACGCACACTGTTTGGCGCCCGTCCGTCCAAGAGCCAGGAGCTGGACGATCACTATTTCGGCACGATCAAGCCCCGTGTGATGGCATTCATGCGGGACTTGGACGAGGAATTGTGGAAACTGGGAATCCTCTCCAAGACGGAACACAACGAGGCGGCGCCCGCCCAGCACGAGATGGCGCCGATCTATACCTCTACCAACATTGCTGCTGATCACAATCAGCTGACCATGGAAATGATGAAAAAAGTTGCCGCCCGGCACGGTATGGTCTGCCTGTTGCACGAAAAGCCGTTTGCCGGTGTCAATGGCAGTGGCAAGCACAACAACTGGTCTCTGTCTACCGATACGGGCATCAATCTGTTTGAGCCGGGAGAGACCCCGCACGAAAACGCCCAGTTCCTGCTCTTCCTCTGTGCTGTGATCAAGGCTGTGGATGAGTATCAGGATATGCTTCGGGTGTCGGTTTGCGGAGCGGGCAACGATCACCGTTTGGGGGCGCAGGAGGCTCCGCCCGCTATTGTTTCTGTTTTCCTGGGAGATGAGTTGACCGCCATTCTTGAGTCACTGGAGCAGGAAACGGCTTATGATGCCAAAGAGAAGGTGCAGATGAAGATCGGTGTCCATACCCTGCCCCGTTTTCCGCAGGATACCACCGACCGCAACCGCACATCTCCCTTTGCGTTCACCGGGAATAAGTTTGAGTTCCGCATGGTCGGCTCATCCAAGTCGGTGTCCGGTCCCAATGTGGTGATCAACACGGCAGTGGCAAAAGAGCTTGATGAGTTTGCTACCGAGCTGGAAGCGGCAGACGATTTCAATGCCGCCCTCGGTGATCTTATCCGCCGGGTGATCCGGAATCATAAGCGGATCATCTTCAACGGCAACGGCTACGGCGAAGAATGGGTGGAGGAAGCCGAAAGGCGGGGACTGCTCAACCTGCCGACCACTCCCGACTGTTTGCCGTATTATGTAGCCAAAAAGAATGTGGACATGTTTACCCGTTATGGGGTGTACAGTGAAACCGAGATGCACTCCCGGTATGAGATCCACTTGGAGAAGTACTGTAAGGTTTTGCATATCGAAGCGCATACGATGGTCAGTATGACGCAAAAGGATATTGTTCCCGCCGTCTTCCGCTATGCCAAGGAACTGGCGAATACGGTTTGCAGTAAGAAGGCGGCGATCGCCGGACTGGACTGCACCCCCGAAGAGACACTGCTCACGCAGGTCACTGCCCTCACCGGCGAACTGACCGGGGCATTGGATACCTTGCGGCAGAAACTGGAGATCGCAGACGGGATGACCGGCGCCGGGCAGACAAGAGCGGATTTCTACCGGGATGAGATCGTCCCCGCCATGGAAGCGCTGCGTTCTGCCGCCGATCAGTTGGAGACACGCACCGCCAAGGATATCTGGCCGTTCCCCAGTTATGGCGACATCCTGTTCTCGGTCAGATAAGGATGTGCTGTATGAAAAAGAAAGTGTTTTGCTGTTTTGCGGTATTTTTACTGATGCTGACCTGCTGTTCCTGCCGGTCATCCGATGACGTTTCCGACCTATCGGTATATTCTGAGGCGGCGGTTTCCCCTGCTGTCAAATCGAGACAGAACGGTGCTGCTGCGTCGACGACTGCTACTGCCGTGGGGACAGTGGCGAACAATGTTCCTTCTTCCACCACCCGCACCACCTATGCGGCTTCGGTGGAGATCGAAAATCACACGACTGACACGACCACTAAGAAGAAGGAGAGAGGGAAATTGGATCTGACGGGATATGAGAAAAAATGGGCGGCGGAATTTGGCAACGGTTTTGCCGAATTGACGGAGAAATTTGTCACCGATGCCGATCACATGAACCCCGGAAAGGGAAGCAATCTTTCCGTCAGCGAGGATGCAGAGCATATCGCCGTGGAAAACGGGGAACTGGTGCTTCGTCTGACCGATAACGGAAACGGCACCTATGTTGCTCCCCGTTCGGTATCCACAGTCAAAAAAATGGCGTTTCGGTACGGCTATCTGGAAATGCGTGCGATGGTACCGTATCAGGAGGCGGCGTGGCCGTCCTTTTGGCTGAAAGCCGATCCCGATCTGCACAAGTCCTCCAGCCGGAGCGAGATCGACATTTTTGAGGTGTTCGGTTCTACTGACACCTGCGTTCCCAATCTGCACAAGCATCTGTGGGGACAGTCCGGGACGATCCAGATCTCAAGCAAAGGGAACTATAAAGGGGAACGGAAATTTGTGTTCCCCAATAAAAAAGATCTGAGCACGCAATATCATACCTACGGATTTGAGTGGACACCGGAGTATATGGCATTCTATGTGGACGGGGAATGGTATTATAAAGTGTCTATCAAGGATGAGGACGACTACAGTCCCGACAAACAGCCGGGCATGGACTGCTTCCATGACTATCACTATGTGTGTCTTAATAACTGGCTGATGAATATGCGTGGGGAATATACGCCTGAGCAGGGCGGCTATTTCCCTGCGGAATACCGTATCGACTATATCCGGCTGTATCAGAAGAATGACGCCGTTTCTGCCATTAAGCAATATTGATATTTTGTTTTCAGTAAGGGAGACCTTATTTGAAATAAAGGCAACGTTCAGAAACAACGCAAAAACAAGGAGGCAATCATTATGAAAGAATTCGGTTTACAGCTTTGGTCTATCGGCAAGGAATTTACCAGTCCTGAGAGTACGCTCAACGCTTTTCAGTGGATGCAGAAATGTGGCTACACCCAGGCGCAGACAGCAGGATGCTATGATTATATGCCCGCAGAGCAGTTCCGGGCGTATGCCGATCAGTGCGGCATCAAGATCGTCGGCACGCACTATGACTGGGGACGGATCGTCAATGACATCGAGGGAACGGTGAACTATCACAAGATCCTCGGCACCGACGAGGTCGGTATCGGCGGCGGTTACGGCATCAATAATATGGGCGACCTCAAAACATACATTGCCAACTTTAACCGGCTGGCAAACGAATACGCCAAGCATGGTATGGTGCTGTCCTATCACCATCATTCCTGGGAATTCAGCAACGCCTACAAGGTATACGAGGGCAAGACCTTGTTTGACTATCTGGTCGAGGGCTTTGACAAGGATACCACCAAATTCAACCTCGATACCGCCTGGGCACATCTGGCGGGCATCAATGTGCCGGAATTGATCGAGCGGTTGGCAGGCCGTGTCAACATCATCCATCTGAAGGATGTGGAAGCGGAACATGACTACGGGAACGGTTTCACCGGTCCCCAGCGCATCGAGATCGGCAAGGGCAACCTCAACTTCCGTGGCATCATCAAGACCGCTGAAAAATGCGGTGTCAAATACTTCATCGTGGAAGACGAAGTGTACACCGAGGGCTGTCCTTTGGCAAGTGTCCGTTGCAGCGCAAAGTATATTACGGAAAACCTTATCGAGAAATAAGCGAACAAATCAAAACACAGGACGGATCTCCGGAATTCGGAAATTCGTCCTGTTATTTTATTTTTTGAATATACAATTTGTAAAACGGTTTTGCATCAAAACAAGCATTTTTGCACAGTATACCATAGGCAACGGAGTATTGCAAGCGGGTTTTGTCTTTTCCAGTTTTGTCTTTTTTTCATTTCTTTTCGTCGGTCACAATAACGATATACGAGGGTTTTTCAGCAGTATTCCGTCTTTGGTCGGTACGATCTCGATATCGTCTTCCTTCCCGAAATGGTATAAGTTTCTTAATTCAACCGGAAGAACAAGTCTTCCCAATGAGTCCATTTTTCTTACCACACCGAACGCATCCATACAAATCCAGTCCTTTCAACACAAGACGGCATTGAAACAAGTCTGATATATATGAACAATAAAAAAGATCTTCGGTCGCAAAACCGAAGATCTTTTTTCGTGTTTTCTTTTAATAAGGGGATGATCGGATGATCAGAAAATCGCCACAACAGCGCCGTCATAGGTCGCTTCGATATATTTGCGGACGGTCTCGCTCTGCATGGCTTCTGCCAATGCCTTGATGCCGGCGTTGTTCTCATTGCCCTCTTTTACTACCAAAATGTTGGCAAAGGTTTGTGCCGCTTCGGACTTCTTGTCCTCTGCCGCCAGTGCCTCACTCACCTTCAGCCCGGAAGATATCGCATAGTTGCCGTTGATGACGGCTACGGCGTATTCATCCAGCACACCGGGGATCAGTGCGGCTTCCATCTCGACGATATCGTATTTGTGAGCGTTCTCGGTGATGTCGTTTTTGGTGGCGGTCAGACCGGCATCCTCTTTGAGGGTGATGAGTCCCTGCGCCGCCAGCAGTTGCAGTGCCCGTGCCTCATTGGTGGCATCGTTCGGGACGGCAATGCGGTCGCCGTCCTTGAGGGCATCCAGTGACTTTGCCGTGCCGGCGTAAAGACCGTACGGCTCATAGTGGATGGGAGCAACGCTGACAAGATGTGTGCCATTCTCCTCATTGAACTGATCCAGATAGGGACCGTGCTGGAAATAGTTGGCATCCAGTTCACCGTCTTCGGTGGCGGTGTTGGGCATCACATAGTCATCATATGTTTTGACCTCCAGGGTATATCCCTTTTCCGCCATGATGGGTTTGATCTGCTCCAGGATCTCCGCATGGGGGGTGGAGCTGGCACCGACGACGATGGTTTTGTCATCGCCTTCGCCGCAGCCTGCCAAACAGAATGTCAGCAGTGCTACGGCAATGATAACAGATACGATTTTTTTCATGAACCATTCTCCTTTTTTTCATTATCTTTTTATTATTTGTTATTCTGAATCAAACGGTTCTGTTGAACCGTTCAGCGCCGGATACGTTTATCGGAAGAGCGGGCGATCTGCATCCCGACCTCCTGAATGATCTGTACGACGATCACCAACAGCAGTGCGGAAACATACATGATGGTGCTGTTGAAACGGTACAGTCCGTATTGGATCGCCATAGCGCCCAAACCGCCCTGCCCGATGAGGTAGGTCATGGGGGTATATCCCAGGATCGTGGTGATGGCGATCGCTCCCCCCACTAACAGGGACGGTTTTGCTTCCGGGATCAGCACCTTTATGATGATTTGCCATGTGTTGCTTCCCATCGACTGCGCTGCCTCGATCACGCCGGCATCCACCTCTTTGAGTGAGGATTCGATCATCCGGGCGACATAGGGAGCGGCGGCAATGACCAAATAGACGATGAAAGCCGCCAAGCTGGTCTTCTTTCCTACGATCAGTTTGGCTACCGGCTGTGTCATGACCAGCAGGATGATAAAGGGGATGGAGCGAAGAACGTTGACGATAATGCCCACCACCCGATTGAGAATGGGATGGGGGGTGATGCCGTCCTTGTCGGTCAGATAGAGGGTGACACCGACCGGGATACCGATAAGATAAGCAATGGCTGTTCCCATAACAGTAACGAAAACGGTGATCAGTGCCGCATCGGCATATGGCTGCCATGAGCCGTTGCCAAACAGGGTGGTAAACAAGGAAGTCATTCTACATCCTCCTCACTGAACCGGATCTCTCGCTCCCGGAGGAATGCTGTCAGCCGTTCGCACGCATTTTCGTCCTCCGGCAGTTGCAGTACCATCTGTCCCACCCGCTTGCCGTCGATGACCTTGGTATGGGCATAAAGGATATTGACCAATGCGTGACATTCATTGACCATCTGGGATACCAACGGTTGTTCTACCGGTTCTCCGTCAAACACCAGACGCAAGCACCGCTTTCCGAAAGATTGGGGGATCGCTTCCCCTTTGGGTAATACGAGTTCTTTGGCAATGGCAGAACGGGGGTGTACAAATACATCATGTACATCACCCATTTCCACGATGTGGCTCTGATCAATGACCGCCACACGATGGCAGATCTGTTCCACCACCCTCATCTCATGGGTGATGATCACCACCGTCACGCCCAGATCGGCATTGATCTGCTGGAGCAACTCCAGGATGGAGCGGGTGGTTGTGGGGTCAAGCGCACTGGTCGCCTCATCGCATAACAGTACCTTGGGATCATTGGCAAGCGCTCTGGCGATCGCTACCCGTTGCTTTTGTCCGCCGGATAACTGGGACGGATAGGCGTGCAGGCGGTCCTGCAGTCCTACCAGTGTGAGCAGTTCTTCTGCCCGTTTGCGTGCCTCGGAACGTGGTACGCCGGCGATCTCCAACGGATAGCACACATTCCCGACGGCATCCCGTTGGCTGAGCAGGTTAAAGCCCTGGAAGATCATGCCCATTTGCCGCCGTGCCTGCAGCAGCTCCTTGGGTGAGAGTGTCGACAGATCCTTGCCGTTGACGATCACCCGTCCCTCGGTCGGGCGTTCCAGGAAGTTGATACATCGCACCAGCGTGCTTTTTCCGGCACCGCTCAAGCCGATGATCCCAAAGATCTCTCCCTCCCGGATATCCAGATCAATATCCTGCAGGGCGACGACCGGACCGGCAGACACCTGAAAAACCTTGCTGAGTTTCTCGATGCGAATGATCGTTTTTACATTTCCTGCCGTATCCATGCTTCACTTCCTCTCCAGGGCGCCTCTAAACAATAAAAGCCACCGTCCCAACAAAGGACGACAGCATTCACCTTACACTACCATCCTGTTGATTATAGCATGCGGCATTTCCGTTGTCAAGAAAAAAATCCGAAAAAATGAAATGAAATGCAAGAAACAGAGCAAAACGGAGCAAAATAGAGAGAAAACGAGAGATTGAAGCGTGTAAATTAATAAAATCGGAATTTGGTTCTTGACAACGAAAAATCAATGTGGTAATATAAGCCCTGTTCGAAAGAAATCGGGCGTTCGAACTTTGAAGAACGGCTGGGAGGATGCGGAACCGGCATCCAAACAAAATGATCAGGAGGAAACGATTATGACTTTTATGGCAAAACCCGGTCAGGTCGAGCGCAAGTGGTATGTGATTGATGCCGCCGGCAAGCCGTTGGGGCGTGTTGCGGCGCAGGCTGCTGTGTTGCTTCGTGGCAAGCACAAGGCCACCTTTACCCCTCACGTGGATTGCGGTGACAATGTCATCATCATCAACTGCGCTGAGGCAGTCCTTACCGGCAAGAAATTGGAGAACAAGCTGTGGCAACGGCACACCGGTTGGATCGGTAACATGAAGACCACCAACTATGCCACATTGATGGCACAGCGTCCGAACAAGGCGATGGAACTGGCTGTCGGCGGTATGATCCCCAACAACACCATCGGCCGTGCGGCGCAGACACGTCTGCACTGCTATGCGGGGGCAGAGCATCCCCACGCATCTCAGAAGCCCGAAGTATTCGAACTGTGATTGAAGGAGGCTAATCGAAATGGAATATACAACCAGACCTTATTTCTATGGCACCGGCCGCCGGAAATCCTCTGTTGCCCGTGTTCGTCTGTATCAAGGCACCGGCAAGGTGACGATCAACGGTCGTGACATTGACGATTATTTCGGACTGGAAACACTGAAGTTGATCGTTCGTCAGCCGTTAACACTGACCGAGTTGACGGAGAAATTTGACATTGACTGCCGGGTAGCCGGCGGCGGCGTGTCCGGTCAGGCAGGGGCTATCCGTCACGGTGTTGCCCGTGCACTGTTGCAGTATGACAGTGAGAATCTGCGCTCGGCACTGAAGAAGGCAGGATTCCTCACCCGTGATCCTCGTATGAAAGAGCGTAAGAAGTACGGCCTCAAAGCCGCCCGCCGTGCGCCGCAGTTCAGCAAGCGCTGATTCTTTCAAGAGTTATCAAACTGCAGGATTCGTACAAACAAAAACAGTCCGTCCGACAGGGCGGGCTGTTTTTTGCGGGCGGCT
>JAZLKY010000189.1:0-1226 GCA_045597885.1 Acutalibacteraceae bacterium
GATCCGGCGCTCTCGCCCGCTTTTACTATTATTGATTTTTCATCCTTTGCTCATATGCAATTTGTTCCCCAGTTCACTTTTGCCAAGATATTTGCCGAAGAATTCAAGTTCGGAGATATCGGCAACATGGCTTCCTATATCGGGACGATCGCAGTAGCGTATATTCCGGTGGCATTTGTTGTTTTTGCTGAGCACCTGGCTGATCATAGAAATATTTCTTCCATTATTGGCCAGGGTCTTTTGGAAGATCCCGGACTTTCGAGAACTCTTTTGGGAGACGGTGTCGGTTCTATGTTTGGTGCATTTTTCGGCGGTTGCCCCAATACGACTTACGGTGAATCCATCGGATGCGTGGCGATTTCCGGCAATGCATCGGTCATTACGATACTTGCTACCGCCATTATTGCAATAGCGGCGGCGTTTGTTGCACCATTTACGACATTCCTGGCTACAATTCCTACCAGTGTGATGGGCGGTATCTGCATTGCGCTTTACGGCTTCATTGCAGTTTCCGGTCTGAAGATGATCCAAAATGTTGATCTTAACGCTAACAGAAATCTTTTCGTTGTCTGTGCGGTTCTTATTGCCGGCGTGGGCGGAATGGTTCTCTTGATCGGTCAGATCAAGATTTCCGCAGTCGCCTGTGCTTTGATTTTGGGAATCATTGTTAATGCGATCGTCAATCGAAAGCAAGAAGAAGCGGAGGAAAAATAATTATGCCGGTAATGGTTTTTGATCATCCACTGATCAAGCACAAGGTGGCTATTCTTCGGGACAAGAATACTCCAATGAAGGAATTCAGAGAATTGGTGGAAGAAATCACCTTGGTGATGAGTTATGAGGCCTTCAGAGATGCTAAGACGGAGACGGTGACAGTTGAGACGCCACTGGAGACTTGTGAGCAGGAGATGGTGGCTGATCGCTCCATTGCCATCATTCCGATCCTTCGTGCCGGTCTTGGTATGGTCAACGGTGTTCACAAGATTTTCCCCAACGCACGGGTGGGACATATCGGTATGTACCGTGATGCTAAAACTTCTGTCCCGCACCAGTATTATTGCAAACTGCCCAAAGGGATAGATGACATGACCGCCATCTTGCTTGATCCCATGCTGGCAACGGGTGGCAGTGCTTGCGATGCCATCACCCTGCTTAAACAAAAAGGGGTAAAGAAAAACAAGTTTATGGCTATTATCGGTAGCCCTGAAGGAATCAAGAAGGTTTCT
>JAZLKY010000190.1:0-3700 GCA_045597885.1 Acutalibacteraceae bacterium
AGGCGGTCTGCCGTGTCAAATTAGATGACAGTGATAACAGCCCCGGATGGAAGTTCTCGGAATATGAGATGAAAGGTGTTCCCTTGCGGCTGGAGATCGGACCTCGTGACCTGGAGCAGAACCAGTGTGTGATTGTCCGTCGGGACAATCGGGAAAAGACGGTCGTTTCATTAGACGAGTTGGAGACAAAAGTGCCGGAATTGCTGGAGGCAGTTCGGACGGGTATCTACGAAAAGGCGCTTGCCAACCGGGAAAAACGCACCTATGTCTGCACCGAGATGGATCAGATCGTTCCGATGCTCACGCAGAACGGCGACGGTTTTGTCAAAGCCATGTGGTGCGGGGACGAGGCGTGCGAGGATGCAGTGAAAGAAGCGACCGGCGTCGGTTCCCGGTGCATCCCGCTTGTTCAGGAGCATTTGAGCGACCGTTGTATCTGCTGTGGTAAGCCGGCAAAATGCATGGTTTACTGGGGCAAGGCATATTGATAGATAGTACATTGACAGGAGGATCATCATGGACCAGTTGGCAACACCCCGGCAGGGGGAAACGGTGGCGGTCATGCACACCAACAAGGGAGATATTTCTATCCGTCTCTTTTCAGAGCAGACACCGAAAACGGTTGAGAATTTTGTTACCCATGCGAAAGACGGCTATTACAACGGGATCGTTTTTCACCGGGTGATCAATGACTTTATGATCCAGGGCGGCGATCCCACCGCCACCGGGTGCGGCGGCGAGAGCATCTGGGGACACAATTTTGAAGACGAGTTTACACCCGAATTGCACAATCTGCGGGGCGCTCTGTCGATGGCAAATGCCGGACCGGGCACCAACGGCAGTCAGTTTTTCATCGTGCAGGCGGCATCGGTACATCCCTCTCTGCTCGGTCAGATGAAGACGATGCCCGACTATTTCCCGGTAGACTGTGTGGCGGCGTATGAAAAGGTTGGCGGAACGCCGCATCTGGATTTTCACCACACGGTATTCGGGCAGGTGTATGCGGGAATGGATACGGTAGATGCCATTGCCGGAGTAAAAACCGACCGCAATGACCGCCCGCTTGAAGATGTGACGATCCTCGGTATCGACATCTTGTCGTATGAATGATATTTTACTGCAGGCGTGGCGGGAACTGGAAACGGTAGTCCCGCTTACCACCGACTGCGGGGCTGTGTGTGACGGGCGGTGCTGCCGTCCGTCGGAACAGTCCGGCGGGATGTTGTTGTTTCCCGGCGAAGAACTGCTGTTGCAGGGACAGACGGGTTTCACGGTGCAAAAAACACCGGCGGGGACACTGCTCACCTGTGCGGGGCGGTGTGACCGGGCAATGAGACCGTTGGCGTGCCGGATGTTCCCACTGTTCCCACTGGTGGAAAAGGACGGGCGCATCCGGGCGGTATACGACCCCCGTGGATGGCGGGAGTGTCCGTTGGTTAATCAGTCCGACCGAGTCCCGCTCCGACGGGATTTTGTGCGGGCGGTACGCCGGGTGGGACGGCTGTTGATGCAGGATCCGGCATGCGCCGCATTCCTCATCGAACAGAGCGAGGATATCCGGATGCTGACGGCACTGACACCACTGGCAAAGGGACGTTCTCCTATCATGCGGCGTAAAATACGATGAATTCGGGAAAGGAAGAATAAACGCATGAAAAAACGATTGCTTTTCGTATTACTGGCAGGGGTGCTGACCATCGGTTTTCTGACGGGATGCGGCGATAAAACGACCACGACAGCAACGGACAGCTCCGTTCCCGCAGAAGAAGAGGTAGAGCCGCTCCCCGGCGCTCACCCGGTATCGAATGTTTATAAAGACAAGGCATACGGTTTCCAGTTGGATAAACCCGAAAAAGGGGAAACCGTGGCGATCCTGCATACCAGCATGGGGGATATCTCGATGCGCTTTTTCCCCGAAGGAGCGCCCAAAGCGGTAGAAAACTTCCTCACCCATGCCAAAGAGGGCTATTATGACGGATTGCTGTTCTACCGGGTGGTCACCGATTTTATGATCCAGAGCGGCGATCCCGATGGGAACGGTTCCGGCGGTGAGAGTATCTGGGGCGGTTCTTTTGCGGATGAATTTGACAAGAAACTGATGAATCTGCGTGGCGCAGTATCCATGGCGAACAGTGGAGAGGATTCCAACGGCAGTCAGTTCTTCATCAACCAGGCAAAACCTGCCGAGGGGACGACAGCCGAAACGCTGAAAAAGAACTTTGACTACGATACCGTCTACAAGATCTATGCCGATCAGTTTGAACAGTACAAGGCGTACTACGGAGAGAACTTTACGATGGCATATCCGACGGTCGATACCTATATCGAAAAACACATCGGCGGCATCGCACCGATCTCGACTTTGGTGCCGGATGAGGTGTGGGAGCTGTACGCCAAGATCGGCGGCAACATTTATCTCGACGGTGCATGGCGCAAGATCGGTGGACATACAGTCTTCGCTCAGGTCTATGATGGCATGGATGTGGTGGATGCTATCGAAGCGGTGGAGACAGACAGCAAGAACGACAAGCCGCTCAAGGATATCACCATTGATTCTATCGAAGTGACCGAATATTAAACAGGAAGAACGAAAGGGGCGGTACGGTGGTTGAACTGACGGTGAACGGCAGGCGGGTGTCCTATCGGGATTCCGATCCGCAAGCCGGGGCTGAAAAGCCGACGGTGCTGTTTCTGCACGGATGGGGCGCACCTGCCGCCACTTATACGCTTTTGCTTGATTGGCTTGCTACCCGATTCCGGGTGGTAGCACCCGATCTGCCGGGATTCGGCGGCAGTGAGGAACCCGATGCACCGTGGACGGTGGATGACTATGCCGACTGGACGGTCGCATTTGCCGCCGCACTTGATCTGCAGGATGTCATTTTGATGAATCACTCTTTTGGCGGGCGAATCAGCATCAAACTACTTGCCCGCCGTCCGTTGCCACTGACAGTTAAAAAGGCGGTGTTTATTGATGCCGCCGGTATCCGTCCCAAACGCACGGTAAAATACTATTGCAAGGTATATTCCTATAAGCTGGTGAAGCGACTGCTTTCCCTGCCGGGGGTGCGGCGGCTTTTTCCCGATGCGGTGGAAAAAGCCCGTAACCGACAGGGCTCTGCGGACTATCGCAACGCTTCGCCTTTGATGCGGCAGACGATGGTCAAGTGTATCAACGAGGATTTGACACCACTGCTCAAAAGCGATCCCGTTTCCACTCTGCTGATTTGGGGAGAGGCAGATACTGCCACCCCACTGTCAGACGGAAAGCGTATGGAGCGGGAGATCCCGGATGCGGGATTGGTCGTTCTGCCGGGAGCAGGGCATTTTTCCTTTGCTGAGCAATGGAGGCTGTGTCAACGGGTATTGGATTCCTTTTTGGGATAAACGAGAAACGGGGGTCAAACGGTGGAAACAGGGATGAAATGGGCTTTGATACTGGCGGCGGCACTGAGCTTTGCGGTGCAGGCGGTCTATTTTACCCATATGCTCCAGCTCAATTCTTACCGTCCCGAGCGGTACAAAAAATGGTGTACCGACAATGATACAAAACTGGTAAATATCCCGCGACTGCTGCCGTTTTTATGCGTGTTGGATATTTGGCTGATGGGGAAGACTGCCCGGTGGATCGCTTACGCTGTTGCCGCCGGGGTACTGTTGCTCACCGCTCTGCTTAATATTCCGAAAAAAGCAAAAAAAC
>JAZLKY010000191.1:0-1946 GCA_045597885.1 Acutalibacteraceae bacterium
CGGTCGGCACTCACTGCCGCAGACAGCCGATGGGAGATGAAGATCATCCCGCAGTCCCGACACGCTTCGGACATCCGGCGATACATCTCATATTCTGCAATGGGATCGAGCGCACTGGACGGCTCGTCCAAAATGACAAACCGATTATCTCCGGCAAACACATGAGCGATCGCCAGTTTTTGCGCCTGCCCGCCGGAGAGGTTTTCGCCGTTTTCGTCAAATTCCCGTGTCAGCACAGTCTGTTCTTTTTTCGTGAAGCGATCCACCTTCTCGGCAAGTCCACTCTGTTCCAACGCTTCCCGCACCCGCATCCCGTCTTCTTCCTCATAGGGGCGGCACAGGACATTTTCCGCCACCGACAGCGCAAATACCGGCGTATCCTGCATCACAGCGCCGAACGACAGCCGGTATGCATCCACCGGAAACGAGCGGATATCCTCCCCGGCGTAGGTGATCTTCCCCTCCGTGGGATCATACAGACGGAGCAACAATTTGATGAGCGTGGATTTTCCAGCCCCGTTATGCCCGACGATGGCGATCTTCTCCCTTGCTCCGATACGAATATTGATATGAGACAGGCTGTCGTGATCCGCACCGAGATAGCGAAAGCTGACATCCTCGACCGACAGATCGCCCGTCGGCGGTAAAGGAACATCCCCCGACACGATCGCCGGTTCATGATCCAAAAATTCCCGCAGATTTTCAATATACAGGGCGTGTTCCTGGAACTGTAACAGGAGATTAAGCAAATTGATCAACACACTGGAAACCTGACCGACGGCACTCGCCACCACCACACAGTCCCCGATGCCCATATTCCCCGTTCCCAATGTTTGCCATACCGCATAGGATGTCGCCCCAAGCGGTGTGAAAATATCGGAAAACAGCCCGATGCAATAAGAGAGAGCTGTTTTGGACCATCCGTATGCACGGAAGATCCGCACGATCTCATCCCCCGCCTCCCGAAAACGCAAAAACATCAGTTCCGGCATAGCGGTCAGCCGCATTTCTTTGGCATAATCCGCCAGATAGAAGGTACGGCGGGCATATTTCTTCCGGCGATTCTGTTCAACCACCGCCATCTGCTGATCGTAGCCGAGTCTGTTGAGCCGGGATGCCAACGGAACGGTCAGCATCGGAACAAAAGCAAACAGCACCAACCGCCAGTCGATGGCGGCAAGCAATCCGAAGTTTGCAGAAAATGTCACCAAAAAGAATCCGCCGTCATACAGTGTCTGCACCAGTGCGGCAGGGCGGGTGTTGCACTCGTCGACCGCCTTGGAAAAAGAATCATAATAGGCGGGGTCCTCATAGCATGCCAACTCCATCCGAGCGGCTTTGGCATAGACGGTGGCACTCACCTTTTTTTCCAAATCAGCAAATTTGAGAACATTGACACGCCCCAGACAATTTGTCAGAAGATTGATGAGCAGGATCAACACCAACGCACCAAGCAACAAAGAGAGCATGACGGAAAACGGTTTTCCGTCCTCGATCCCGTTGAGCGCATATCGGATGATGTAAGAGCCGGTAAAGAAGCTCACCGCCCCCGTACATAGTGCCTGAAACAACTGGATGGCAAGCAATCCGGGGACAGAACGGCAGATCATGCGGATCAAAAAGACATTGTTGCTGACAATACGCCACAGGGACAGACGAGGCTTTTCATCTGTCGGCTTTTTCCTCGGCAGTTTTTCACGCTGTTTGTTTGCCACCGCTCGTCCCCCCCTTTTTTCTCTTTCAAAAAAATTCGACCCTGAATGAATGATATCACAGTTTGCCGGATTATGCAACCGTCCGAAACAGAAAAACCAAACAGAAAAAGCGAGGTAAGTAGTAAAATAAAGATTCCAAAAAAGTAAAAAAAGAAGATCCACATTGAAACCTGTGGTATAATTTAAGCGACCAAACTCAAAACACCGGAGGTAACAATATGGATCGCTTAA
>JAZLKY010000192.1:0-1957 GCA_045597885.1 Acutalibacteraceae bacterium
TCCTCAACGTTAAAATCATTAAAGCACCTGCCCTCATTATTACGTACCTCCAAATGCCGGATGCCGTATGCCGTCATGGCATCAATCTGCTCGGCAAGAGTACTGCCCGCCTCGTCGGCAAAAGCGCCCAAAATCAGTTCATCCATTATGCTTTCTCCTTTTCTGTCATTCGTTAGCCGATTGTAAAAATCAATAATTCTGAAAAAACAAGGCTTTTTGGATTTTTTTGCATTTGGTTTTTCTCCACAGCGACCGTAGGGAACGGGCATTGTCTCGCCTGAGGGCTCGGTCACCTCGCGGATCTGACAGTCCCCCGGACTGTCATTCACTACCGCTCGAAGCCTTCGACTACCCGTTCCGCATGGATTTTTGAAAAACCGAAAGTTTCATCGGAACGGGCAAGCCCGTTCCCTACATTTGGTAATACTGTCTGCTTGATTTTTACAATCAGCTATGTCATTCGTCATGCCCCAGCCGGATCTTGCCGATAGGGGCTTGTTCGATCAACTGCTGTTCCTGCTTCTGTTCCTGCTGTTGCCACAGTTTGAGAAAATAGGACATCATCACGATAGAACCCATCCCGTTGATCAGCACAGCCACCCAAAAGACACCGATGTTCCGATCATACAGGAAATAGATGAGCAATCCCATGGAAATGATAAAATAGATCAGCCACACCAAGCGGACGCCCCAACGCAGTTTTTTATAGTTTTTGTGGAGTGCCGCTAATTTTGCCTCATATTCCGCCTGCGCTTTTTCGTTGATCATGACCGAGTCCTCCCACTTGTTTTTATCATCATTTTATCAAATAATGCGGTAAAGTCAAGAAGAAAAATCAAGTCAAAAACTCGGAAAAATAAGCATATACCCCCGCCGTCCAGCCAAGCATGGGAGTGGTCTTGTTTTCTCTCGTCTGTGCCACCTCACCGGTGAGCACATTGTATTTTTCCCACAGCATCCCGGTCTGTTCAAATACTCGCCGCACCAGATCGGTATACTTTTTCATGATCCGTTCGGCATCGGCAGTATAGCCATAACGGCGCAATCCCTCCGCCACAACAAACTGCACCGGCGCCCATCCGTTGGGATAGTCCCACTGACAACGGCAGGCCCATCCCTCATCCGGGGTGGAGATCCCATAGCGCAGTTCCACTTCGGGCAGACGGGCGACCAAACGCTCTGCCTGCTCCGATGTCGCCGCACCCACATATAAGGTGTAGTAGGAAACGGGGCTGAAATACCGATTACGACAGTGGTCATGATCGTTATAGTCATAAAAACCGCCGGCTGTTTCGTCCCACATCAGCGTGTTCATCAACTGTCGCCGCCGTTCGGCACGGGTTTCCCATATCTCTCCGCCCGGCAGGGACAGCAACCGGTAACACCGGGCGACCGTATCCTCCAACTGATACAGCAATGCGTTCAAATCAACCGGGGCGTACCACTCCGCATCAATCCCGAAGCGGAAATTGCAGTCCCAACCGCTCTCCAAAATGGCAAAATAGCCCTGTGCCACATGACGGGCGGTTTCTCCGTCAGGGATCTCTCCGTCATACCCCGTGCGCCGGCAGAATGCCGCCACACGGGAACGGATGGCTTCTTTGAGCGATACGCCGTCCCAGTCTGCCTGTACCTGACAGTCCCCACTGTACCCGTTCAGCCCGCACGCCATCCGGCGTTTTGTGTTCCAAAAGTCCCATTCTTTTTCCATCGTCGGCAGATGCTCTGCCAACCACTCGGTATCTCCCGTAACGGCAAATACATCCGTCACCATCGGAGCGTAGAACGGCGGCTGTGAGCGGGACAGGAACCATAGTCTGGTACCGTTGGGCATAAAACCGTAACGGTCGATCACGCTTTTAATATTATCGGTGTTGTTCTTAGCCAATTCCGTCTGTTCAAGTTTCAACAGCCCTGCATTGGTGAAATAAGTATCCCAGTAATACATCTCCTGGAA
>JAZLKY010000193.1:0-2370 GCA_045597885.1 Acutalibacteraceae bacterium
AAAGAATCCAATTCTTTTTCATTTTCTCCTTTGATTCGTTTTGATTTCCGTCCGGTCAAATATAACGGAAAGAAATTCAATCTCAATGCATTGGTTACAACGCAAATACTGGATAAGCTCATGGCGGCGGCACCGAACATCGGGCTCAGTTGCCATCCAAGCAAACCGATCCAACAACCGGCAGCAAGCGGAATACCGATAAGATTGTAGATAAATGCCCAAAAAAGGTTTTCTTTGATATTGGTGAGTGTCGCTTTGGACAAGCGTATCGCCGCCGGTACATCCGATAATCGGCTGTTCATCAAGACAACGTCTGCGGCATCAATCGCCACATCAGTTCCTGCTCCGATAGCGATACCGATATGCGCTCCGGTCAAAGCCGGTGCATCATTGATTCCATCGCCTACCATCGTGATCCTGCCGAGATCGGAAAGCCGGCGGATAACAGCTTCTTTTTCATTTGGAAGCACGCCGGCGATAACATGATCAATTCCCGCAGCTTTTCCGATTGCACTGGCTGTTCGCAAATTATCTCCCGTGATCATAACCGTAGGGATTCCCATTTCTTTCAATTCCCGAACAGCCGATCGGCTCTCCGGTTTAACAGCATCCGCAACACCAATCAAGCCAAGCAGTTCCCGATCGTATGCAAAAAGTAACGGGGTAGCCCCGGCAATCGCCATATTCTCAGCCTGCTTCGTCAGTACAGGATTCAAAGCGATATTCTCATCAACAAATTTTACCGACCCGCCGATCAGCTCTTTTTTGTCTACCGTAGCCTTTATACCGTTACCGGGTAAAACTGAAAAATCAGCAACCGCCAACGGTGAAAAGTCCTTCCTTTCCGCCTCCAGCACAATCGCCCGTGCCAACGGATGTTCACTTCGTTTTTCAATTGAATAGGCATATAGAAGCAACTCGTCCGCCGTATGACCGTCAGTGGGAACAATCTGCGTTATTTCCGGCTCTCCCTTAGTGATTGTACCTGTTTTATCCATGGCAACAATGCGGGTTTTTCCGGCTTCTTCCAATGCCTGCGCAGTTTTAAACAAGATGCCGTGTTTGGCACCCACACCGTTGCCGACCATGATAGCAACCGGTGTCGCCAAACCAAGAGAGCAGGGACAGCTGATAACCAAGACAGATACAGCCCGTGTCAAAGCATGATCGAACGAAGTCCCCAACGCCAACCAAACGATCAGTGTCAAAGCGGCGATAGCCATGACGACCGGAACAAAAAAACCGGAAACCCGGTCGGCGATTTGAGCAATTGGGGCTTTTGTTGCTGCCGTATCGCTGACTAACTGTATGATCTGCGCCAAGGTGGTGTCCTCTCCCACTCTGGTCGCCTCACAACGGATATAACCCGACAAATTCACAGTAGCGGTCGAGACTGTGTCACTGGCTGTCTTTTCCGCCGGAATACTTTCGCCGGTTAAGGTCGATTCATCGACCGCCGAATTCCCCTCCAGGATCAAGCCATCCACCGGTATTCTTTCTCCTGGATGAACAATAAATATATCCCCCACCCTGATATTGTCGGTAGGAATAGTTTGCTCCTTGTTGTCACGGATAACGGTAGCGGTTTCGGGTGCAAGACGCATCAATGAACGAATGGCATTTGTTGTTTTGCCTTTACTGTAAGATTCCAGCATCTTCCCCACTGTGATCAATGTCAGAATCATAGCGGCAGATTCAAAATACAGCTCATGAAGCCACGGAACAGCGTCGGCAGTTCCAGACTTTGTCTGAACATCTATCATAACAAAGAGAGCATACACACTCCAAAGGAATGAAGCAGAAGCCCCCAACGCCACCAATGTATCCATATTAGGAGCAGCATGAATGATACCCTTAAATCCGGAAATGAAAAAGTGTCTGTTTATAACAGCAATGATTATGGTGAGTAACAGTTGAACCAAGCCTAAGGATGCCGGATTTCCGTCAAACCATTTTGGAACAGGCCACCCGCCCATGGTGTGACCCATGGAAAAATACAGTAATATTGCCAAAAAAATCACGCTGGCTATCAGACGGCGTCTTAAATCTGCAGTCTCATTATCGTCAGTATAATATAGGCTTTTCTTTCCGCTTTTTTGTTGAGCAACAGCATCGTATCCGGCTGCTCTGACTGCACGGATCACTTCATCATCAGAAACAATTCCTTCAACGCCCATGTCTTTTGTCAAAGTCGGAGGCCAAGCGGTCTTAGGAAGACAATAGAGAGGGACAACTCCTTGGCACACAGAACGACATGGCTACGATCCGACTTGCTTTTTTGTTGAGCAACAGCATCGTATCCGGCTGCTCTGACTGCACGGATCACTTCATCATCAGAAACAATTCCTTCAACGCCCATGTCTTTTGTCA
>JAZLKY010000194.1:0-1107 GCA_045597885.1 Acutalibacteraceae bacterium
GCATAGACCGCCGTGCCGTTTACGTCGGTCAGATTGAACTGCGGGCGGTTAGCACCGGCGGCGCGCTTGCACACGACATACAGTGCCTGACCGTCGTGCCCGGCGGTCGTCACGATGTTTCGCCCGTTGTCGGGACCGCCGATACCGGTGGCGGGGACCGTCTCGGCGGTGTACGCATCGGCATAGTTACCGGCTGTCCATGAATTGTAGGTCTGTTGCGCCAACAGAGCACCCGGCTCATAGATATCTTCATGGAACGGACAATCGGTCACCGGCAGGGACATCATCCACTCCGCTATTTCCTTATAAGAAGCGGTATAACCGGCTCCATTCGGATGGATATCGTCACCGAAATTGGTCAGCGTAGTGATCTTACTTGTTCTCTGTGCGTCAGTCGGCGCATCTGCCCGTTCCGTTTCGGTATAGAACAGATCATAGAAGGTCTTGCTCCCGTCGTTCACACTGCCGTCGAACATATCGAGATAGGCAACGCCCCACTTGTCGCAGATCTCCTTGGCACGGTCGAAGTAAGGTCTCATTTTATTCGCATCCCATGTCAGATCACCACGCCCTGTAGCGGCATAGGGGGTCTGCGGCACGATGACATACCCGATCCGTGCGCCGGGATAGTTCTGCGTTGCCAGATACAGCGCCCGCTCCAGACCGCCGGAGAAAGTGGTCTGCTCGGCGGTATAGAATGAACCGTCTTCGAATCCGTTGGGATCATAGCGATAATTACCGCTGTATCTGCGATCATCCAAAGAGGTGTCACTCTCGTCGAGAAGAGCGGCGGTGTCAGTCCCCGGATTCGCATCCAATCCCATGATATCGTTGAAACCGCCCTCGACGATCACATAGTCATAGTGATTATTTTTATTATCATTGAGCTGCTTTGCGACAGAATCATGGGTGGTTTTGCGAATATCACTCAATGTCCATCCTGCCACGGCAGCATTGGTGACCGTCATGCCATAGGTGTCGGCGATACGAACAGACCAACCGGCACCGTTGGTGTTTTTTCCCTTTGCCGTTGTCTGTCCCCATTCACCGGCGGCGTAGGTGTCCAGCCATCCTGCCATGATGCTGTCACCGACGAACAGCGCCGAC
>JAZLKY010000195.1:0-4183 GCA_045597885.1 Acutalibacteraceae bacterium
GCGACCGTGTCGTACTGGAAACGATCGCCGAATATATCCGCAAAACATTCGGGGTCGATGCAAGCCGAGAGAATTTGTATATGACCGTAGGTGCGGCGGCATCGCTGACAGTTACGCTGTCGGCATTGGTCGATCCGGGCGAAGAAGTGATTGCTCTTGCTCCGTATTTCCCGGAATATAAAGTGTTCGTGGAACAGGCACAGGGCGTTTTCCGTACGGTATCCTGCCGTCAGACTGATTTTCAGATTGATATTCCGGCATTGGAGGCGGCGCTGACACCGAAAACCGTTGCCGTGATCGTCAATTCTCCCAACAATCCGTCCGGCGTGGTATTTACGGAAGATAATTTGAAACAGTTGGCGGATATCCTCACAAAAGCATCCGAACGCTTTGGGCATCCCATCTATATCATTTCTGATGAGCCGTATCGGGAGCTGGTCTATGATGAAACGACCAAAGTACCGTATATCCCGGCGCTGTACGCCAACACGGTAGTGTGCTATTCGTTCAGCAAATCACTGTCTCTGCCCGGCGAGCGTATCGGTTATATCTTTGTACCGCCGTTTGCCGACAATTCCGCAAAGCTTATGTCGGCGGTGCAGGGGGCAGGGCGTTCTCTCGGCTATGTTTGTGCGCCGAGTATGTTCCAGCGAGTAGCGGCGGCGTGCCTCGGAAAAACATCCGATCTGTCCGTCTATAAAACCAACCGGGATCTGTTGTACAAAAATCTGACGACATACGGCTATGATGTCATTTATCCCGATGGCGCATTTTATCTTTTCCTGCGGGCGCCGGGCGGCGATGCCAAAGCATTTTCCGAATTTGCGAAAAAATATGAACTACTGTTAGTCGTCGGAGACGATTTCGGCGCACCCGGATTCATCCGCATCTCGTACTGTGTATCGACCGAGATGATCGAGCGGTCGTTGCCGATGTTCCGCAAACTGGCGGAGGACTACAAACTGATCCCGGCAGACGGGAAGCAGGGGTAAAAAGTCAAAAATCATCCGGTGTTAAATTCGACTTAACTATACTAAATTAATATTTAGTATAGTTAAGGGGAGGCGAAACCATGAAAAAAGCCTATGCAGAACAATGTCCACCCATTCTGCGGGAATATCTTGGTTATATGGAAACCGTCAAGGGACGCTCCGAAAATACGATTGATGGCTATTTTATTGACCTTCGTACTTTTTTTCGCTTTTTATTATCACACCGTCAAATCGTTTCGCTTGAACCGCATGAAGTTTCTTCAATCATGGCTGTTGATATTGAATTGCTTCGCTCCGTTACACTCAATGATTTATTTGAGTACCTGAATTATACCAAACGTGACCGTGACAACAGTAATGTCACAAGAGCACGTAAGGTCTCCGCTCTACGGCAGTTCTTTCATTATCTGTCGGATATTACTCATCAATTACCCGACAATCCAGCAAAAAATCTGAATTTACCGAAACTGCCGTCCCGGATGCCGCAATACTTGACAGTCGATCAATCGCTTCAGCTTCTTTCATTACCTAACGAAAAGGATTCTTCTTCAAAATATCCGGATCGTGACTACTGCATCCTCACCCTATTGCTTAATTGCGGGCTACGGCGGGCTGAAGTTGTCGGATTAAATTTGTCAGATGTGAAAGATGATCACACTTTAAGGGTGATAGGCAAGGGCAACAAAGAACGAATACTTTACTTAAATGAAGCGTGTCAAAATGCTTTGGAATCCTATTTACCCAAACGACCGGTAGACGGTACAAAAGATAAAAAAGCCCTTTTTTACGGGCATGGTAAAGATCGTATTAGTTTACAGGGTGTTCACTACATCGTTAAAGGCTATTTAAAGCAGATACCGGGTGCAGAAGAATTATCCACTCACAAGCTGCGGCATACCGCCGCTACACTGATGTATCAACAGGGCGGCGTGGATGTTTTAGTTCTCAAAGAGATCCTGGGGCACAAAAATCTCGGTACGACCGAAATATACACACATACCTCAGTCAATCAATTGCAACGTGCGGCGGAGTCCAATCCCTTAGCATCCTACCATCCAAAAAAGAAAAATAACGGAGGCGATTTAAATGGGTAAAGTCATTATTCTCGGTTCCTGTTCCGGCACCGAACCAATGCCCGGACGGCATCATACATCATTGGTATTTGACAGCGGCGAACGGTTATATTTTTTTGATGCGGGAGAAAACTGCTCCTACACCG
This sequence comes from Acutalibacteraceae bacterium, assembly GCA_045597885.1. GTDB lineage: Bacteria > Bacillota > Clostridia > Oscillospirales > Acutalibacteraceae > UBA5905. Next base: position 2,212 of record JAZLKY010000195.1, read on the forward strand.
CCCATCTGATGGGACTCGATTTGCTCAAAACACGGGCGATCTTCATTTCCCATACCCACTATGATCATATCGGCGGATTGATGGGATTACTTTTTACCATCAGTAAACTGTCCCGGCGGCGGTCAGAAGAACCGGCAGATCGGGAGATCAAGATGTTTTTGCCCGATCTTGAATTTTGGGAGAATCTGTACGGAGCATTGAAAAAAACCGAATTTGCATATTCTCGCTCATATGGACTACGTGTCGGCAGAACAGAAGAGGGACCGCTTTTTTCAGATGAATATGCCTCGGTCACAGCATTTGAAAGCCATCACCTCCCCCGCAGTCCGAAAGGAGATCCTCTCACCTACTCTTACCGATTCTGTGCCGAAGGGAAAACGGTCGTTTATTCCGGAGACGTTCTGGATATGGATGATCTGGAAGAAAATGTCGGAGACGGCTGTGATCTGCTGCTCTGCGAAAACGGTCACCATCAGATCGCCGATATCTGTCACTTTGCCGAAACCCACCACGTAAAGCATTTGGTTCTCATCCATCACGGACGGGACATGCTGTACGGAGCAGACAGCGCTAAAGAAGCGATCGCCGCCTGTAAGATCCCGTTGACAGTGGCAGAAGATGGGATGACTGTCACATTTTGATCATAATAAAAAGCAAAAAGCAACTGTAATGTTTTGCGACTTTACAGTTGCTTTTTAAATTATAGTCTTCATTTTTTTGTTTTCAGACCCGACCACAGTACGATGATGATCTGTGCCGGAATACCGACGATAAAGATCAACCACGGCTGAAACGACAGCAATGACAAATAAACCGACGCCAGCACGCTCCACAGCAAAATGGTAATGAGAATAAAGTTGTGCCGCCGATTTCCCCAAATGCTGTTAAATATCAACAGCACAATGGCGGTGACCGGGACGGCATACACGAAGCACATCCACGGAACGGTCGGTTCGGCCAAAATCAAATGGATATTGACAAAAACAAATGTGGCGACCAGCCAAACCAATGCCGCCGACATGGCGGCAATGATCGAATGGTTTCGATTCTGCCGGTGAGTATATACTCTTTTTTCATTTTTGGCATCCATGTGATCCAAAGTCAGCAGATAATCTACCGGTACAGAAAACAAATCAGCGACCGCTTTCAGCGTGATGATATCAGGGATCGACTCTCCCCTCTCCCATTTGGAGATCGCTTTATCCGAATAATTGATTTTTTCCGCCAGTTCCAATTGCGTCAATCCGTGTTCCCGCCTTAGATCGGCGATATTCCCTGCAATGATCAATCGCAAATCATCCATCAGTATAGCCATTGCTTTCGTTTTCCGAAAGCATCCTTTCACAGATTTTTATGACCGGTTTCATTGATTGCCCGCCACTGCTTGACAGTATACCACAAACTGATCGTTATTGCAATATCTGACCGAACTCTACCGCCGGTAGAATTTATTTTTTCTTCTCTACCGGAAGATATTTCACAGGAGAAGGGCATAATAGCACTGTAGGGTGACAGTTGATCTGTTTGGATGTACACTAAAGTCAGAAATCATTTGATGGGGGTTTATGTTTTGGAACAGCAAATGACAACTATGGAATTATATGGCGATTCCATCTTAAAAGGAGTAACCTATGTTGACGATATACAAAAATATCGCCTCTGTAAACCGTGTACAGAACTATTTAATAAAAACCGTATCACCATTAACAACCGTTCCCATATGGGTGCCACTGTATCCAAAGGATTATCCGTTTTATCGAGAAAAAAAGATAGATGTGAAGATTCCTATATCATCCTCGAATACGGCGGAAACGACTGTGATTATAAGTGGCAAGAGGTTTCAGCCGATCCGTGCGGCAGACACCTGCCTAACACGTCGGCTGAGAGATTCGACGAGCAATACCGGCAGTTGATCGCTACAGCAAAAGAAAAAGCATCCGCAGTAGCAGTGGTATCTATGATACCGATTGAT
>JAZLKY010000196.1:0-6275 GCA_045597885.1 Acutalibacteraceae bacterium
CGTAAAAACAATGACACCGCCGTGGGGGCGGTAGTAGTCGAGATGCGGTTTATACAATCAGTTTGGCGAGTTATTCATCGGAACGGGCAAGCCCGTTCCCTACGGTTCGGTAAAGATTCAAAGATTCGATTGATTTTTGCAGATTTCTTTCGCGCAAAAAGAGTTTTTCACGGAAAGAAGAAAAAACCCAAATCGGTAAACTACTTGATTTATTTTCAGTGCTGTGTTAGAATATACCAACAAATGAACAGGACAGGAGGATTCCCCATGAAAACGAGAATAGTATGTGCCGTCTTATGTGTTGCCCTCGTGTTGGTATCGCTCCCGCTCACGGCAGGTGCAGACGGTGCCAATCCTCTCAACTTAAAGATTGAGAAAACGGTGATCAGCTGGACCTTGCCGGCGGGGACAGAATCGGTCAAACTGAACTTGACCTACCGCAATCCGATAAACGGACAAAGCATCACGTTTGCGGATGCCTTCTTTGGCAGTCAACAGAAAAATGTAACTTCACTTGATGTGGCGCAGTATGCCCGTTCTTCCGATGTTGGTCTTACTTATGACCGAGATTCTCATACGGAGAACCTGTGTGGAGAATATACCCTTTCCATTGAGGTATACAGAAAGAACTCTAAGGATGAGGTCTCCCTTAGCGGTACTTATACTTTCTCTTTTAAACTTGATCAATCGTGGGATAGAGCAGAAAAAGTCTACAATCTCCGCCATCACTTTGCGGATGATGGTCATTGTACCGTCACATGGGATCCTGCTGCTTTCGCAACCGCCTATGAAGTGACACTCGGATACTACGCTGTCGGGCGTGACTATGATTCGGTAATCTATAACGGAGAAAACTATACGGTATACGACACTTTTACCGTCAATGACACCACGGTAGATATAACCGAACTGAAAAAACTGTTACAGGAAAAATCCTTTAATTCCACGGTGAAGGTTTCTGTGTGCGGTCTGTACGGCGATCAATCCTCTCCTTTACGTGGGACAATGGGTGCTTTATCCTTTTTATCCGATTCCGGTATCAATGCCAACTTAGTCCCGGTGCCGTACTGGGGGAATGATGAGGAACCCTTCACGGTTTATTGGGACGGGCTTGAAGCCGTTTCTGATGAAACAAAAGGATTTGTTTTGGTTTTGTCGGAAGCCGGAAAAAGCTTTGACAGAGATCTGGACCAAGCGATTTGTTATTTGACAGATGCTGTTAACTTGAACGGTATCCGTGGAGTGAATCCGGGTCATATTGATTTGTCAGAGTATGTGCTGAAAAACGGCAACGGAGAGTATACGGTTTCTGTTTTCCCGATATCCGAATTACCGGCGGAGAAAATCTTGGATGATACCTCTGTTCAAAAGGTACAACGTTCCGGCGAGAGGTTTTTGAATTTGGATGATTTGCAGGGCATCACTCTCATGAATAAGCCGGCGCAAAGCACGGTGTTTTTGTCAAAGGGACAATCGTGTAAACTGGAAGCCACTGTCGGTCAAATGCCGAAGTGGATGCTGTCTGCAGGCTGCAATTATCATGTTGTAGCTTCCATTCAGTATCAAGATGGATCAAAGATCAGCGCCTCATATTCCGTCAGCAAAGAAAACGGTTCCGGTAATGTTACCATTCCAAAATCAAACACTGCAAATACGGGCAATCATAATGTTATCGTGCGCTATGATATTCGGGCAAGAGATGAATCGGGTACCGAATTCATTGTCGGCGGAAAGCAAATTGACGAAAAGCGGTTTTATCTGAACATTTTCAGTTTGCCGGATTACGATTCGGGTTCTCTCACTTTTTCTCAACAGCCCCCAATCAATACAGTAGTCAAAAACGGAAATGACCATACTGTTTCTTGGAAAACGACTAAAACGCCTGTCAATATCAGTATTATGAACTTTGATCCCAATACCGGAAAAACCACCGGCACAAATAAGGAATTGACGGCATCGGCAACTTCCACTGTTATTTCGGGACAGGGAAAACAAAATAAAAAAGAATGGTATGTTATTCGAGCCAAGGATGCTGATGGCACTTATTCCTATTCTACACCGTTTTGTTTGACTTATAATTTACCCGGTACCGAGTTATGGGAAACATATGATATGACAGATTTCTATCTGAAAAACGGGACCGGTCCCATCCGGCTGATAATGAATTACAGTGCGACCGTGTCCGTCAGTTATAATGGCGGCGAATTTAAGCAGATAGGCAGTTCTGTTAAAGATGGCAGTTATTATGTCGCCGATATTCCGGCTTGTGACGGAAAAGGAAAGAACAGTTATACTGTTAAATTGTCTCCCCAAGGCTCTTTGCCATCCCGTTACCTCTCATTTGACTCCGTTTGGACAGAAACAAGAGATGAGAGAGAGCAGCTATTAGGAGATGTCAATGCAGACGGTAGGATAGATTCCGCCGACTTGACATTGGTTGCCCGTGTTGTGGCGCAACTGATCACGATTCCGTCAAAAAATCTGACCGTTGCCAATGTCGATAAGAAGGGATCGGTCAGTTCGGACGATCTAACACTGTTTGCCCGGTTTTTAGCGCAATTAGATGATTTGCCGGAGGAACGCATCTCTTAAGTACGTTATATAAAACTGTTTTCGCCCCCGATGATCTTTTCATCGGGGGCGAAAACATTAAATTGTTTTAAGACAGGCTCTTTCGCTTTTGATCTTGGTTATCAAAGAAATAAAAAGTATTACTTCCGTTTAAGCGTCCGTAGCTCTCATATTCATTCATTTGCGGCACGATCAATTTGTCTACCACGCCGGTTTTGGATGAAAGTGACAGTGTCTCCCCTGCCTTCAGGTTGAAATTACAGATATAATCCCCTAATTCGTAATAATTGTTTTTACAATTGATTGTAACACTTTCGCCGCCCTTGAGTACGATACGGGGTAATCGGCACTTGGTCGGGACGGTGCTGTCATCTGTTACAAAATATTGGCTGAGATCGACCTCTGTCTCGCCGGCGTTAGTCAGTCGGAACCAATCGGTATCACTTTTGGCACATATTTCAGAAATAAACAGACTGTCTTCATCCACTCTCGTTGCAACTGCTTTCACGCTGATCACACCGTCTTTTGCGGTAGAGCCATCCAGCGTAAGTGTTTCTTCCTTGATCTGTTCTCCGTTGACCTCCCAACAGGAAAAGCGGTAGCCTGCATAGGAAGAAGCGGTCAACGTGAGCGGAACACCTGTATAATATGTCCCGGCATAAGTGCCGTTTTCACCGATGTTCATATGATTCCACGTGATCTGCACGCCCTCTCCTGTGGCGACAGCAAGGCGAAAGCTCTCCCGGCATCCAAAGCAGAATGCAACAGCCTCTTTAACTTTATCATCCGCCTTTTTGACTTCTTCCAACATAACAGCGTACTGCTCATCATTTTTAGCAATCAATTCCTCTGTATTGTATTGATGAGAAAGTGCCGAGATCTTTTCATATTCTTCATTGACGATCCGCAAAAGATTGTCATCGTTGAATACGGTACTCATATAGTCGGACAGTATCGTCAAGAAGTGATTACGGTAACACTCCGCCTTCATTACATTGACAAAAACGGTATCAAATGCACGATGGGCACGGTTCATCAATTCCGATAATGTTGTTTTGCCGCATCCGTCAAAGAACTGTGAATTTTTCGGACCGTAATAACAGACATCGGGATCAAAGATCAGAAATCGGAGACGACCGTCAGAATATGGGTTTTCGGCTATTGGTGTACCGATATACCGCCATCCTTCAAAATTATTTTGCGGCCAATCGTTATTCTGGATCATGACATTGATGGCATAATATTGTAGAAAATTATCCATATCGACTGCTTTTTCCAGGGCTGCACGATTCTCCTCTACCGTTAGATCGGCAGAAAACAATTTGTCGACTCCCATTGCCGGGAAAACATCTTTTTCTCCCCCTTTGGCTGTCTCAATACAGTTTTCACCGTCCAGGGAAAACCTTTTTTTGAGAAAAGAATCAGAGTAGTTCTGTTGCAGATCTAAAATATGATAATATTTTCCGTTAAGGAAAACCAAACAGCGTTTGGTATCCGTACAACCGTCAAATCCGCTTTCATTTGCCAATCGGCTAACCACGGCTGAACGTAAATTGGACCCGTAATAATAGTCCTGTCCGGCATGAAGCCGCAAGCGGGTGTAATCGCACACCAGTGACAGTTGATCCTGGTCATGATCGTAAAACTGCAAATGGAATTTGTCATGTGCCGGATCATATTCATTCCCGGCAATCAGTTTAAGCGATTTGATCCCCATGCTGGCGGACGTACCGCCGGCAATCGCCAATCCGATATTCTGTTCCAGCAAACGTTCCCCGTCCGGTGAAAACATTGTGATTTTTGCATCTCGTATCCATTCGTCGGTACGCTGATTGTAGTTTCCGGGGACAAGTCCTTTTACGCCGGCTGCCACATTTTCATCGTAGGTGATGCCGGGTACCATGATACCCTTTTCATAATCGTACAATCCGCTTTGATCACTGGAGATATGCATAAGACACACATCTCCCAAGGTTTTCTTGATGTCATCGGTCAGTACATATGTTTTTTCCTGCGTTTTACTGTATTGTCCGTTGTGGTACAGCACCGCCTTGACCGTGCATAATTTTAATTTTCCTTTTTCAAAATGGAAATTGATCGGTTCGGAGTATATCCTGTCTGAAGCGGCGGGCTCTGAGCCGTCTGTGCTGTAGCGGATCTGTGTATCTAACGGTGCGTTGTTACCCGGACGAAGCGTAACGGTTATGTCGGTGTCATATACACCGGATGGCACGGAAAAGATGATCAAATCCGTGCTTTCGGCTGTTGCCATGGTTTGAACAACATGTTTTTCTTCCATGAAAAAGTATTCGACCGTCACCAGCAACAGTATCAGACAAAGACCAACCGCCCAAATCCCGGCAAGTTTTTTCTTCATCATTATCATCCTTTGCCGTTCATCCCATCTCATCACCGGATTCTGCGATCCAGTTAACAGCAGTGACACCGGCGATCTCCCGGATAGACTGTGTCATGTGCAGGTCGATCTCCCCTTTTGTCTTCACTTCGAGTATCATCTCTTGTCTTTGCCCATCTTCGCTCATATTTCGCAAGGTTCCTTTGGCGTGATGTTTTTTGAGTTGTTCGATGATTAAATCTGTTTCGATCGGGGCAGATCCACCACGTACTATTACAAAATATTTGTTTCCTTTCTTATGAAGGATGCTTGCCAGTACCAAGAATATAGCAATAAACAGTGTGCTGACCAATGCCAATTTGAAATTCTGTGATCCGACACATAGCCCCTCCACCATCATCCAAAAAATGAACGCTGTATCACGGCTGTCCTTGATCGCCGTGCGGAAACGGACGATAGACAGTGCACCGACCATTCCGAGTGAAATGACAATATTACTGCTGATCATCAACATGATCACGATAGAAATAAGCATGATAACCACCAGTGATATGTTGAATTTAGCGTTATATGAAACACCCCGGTAAGTAATATAATAGGTGGCAGAAACAATAGCCGCTATGAGCAACCCTGCTAACAGGATCAACAATATATTTTGCGCTTTTAGATTTTCACTGTTAGTGTAAAAATAATTAAAAATCTCTTCTTTTGACATTATACCCTCTCCTTTAAATATAATCTAAAAATGATTTTCTGCCCATTTGATATTTACTTACCGCTACACGGGTAAGGTTATACTGATTCAGTATATCGGAAATAAATTTCATCAGTGTACCGTTATACTTTACTTCCAAAACAACCCGGTCAATCAAATCGTTAAAGTACGGCGGTTCATCATAAAACAGATCCAGTGCGGTTTCGGAACTGCGAATATTCATATCAAAAGTGATCCGGGTATCGAATTCTTCATATGTATATGCCAGACGATCGTATTCGATCAGTGCCGAAGGGCGGTATAGTCCTAAAAACATTTGTGTATAAAACCATAATGTATCCGGATCGGGATCTTCTCTGTTTAACAAGGCACTGTAATTGCCATCCGTTAATTGCACCGCTTCTGCTCTGGAGATCCAAATACTTCTTTTATGCTGGGCGTCGCCTTGCTTATGTTTGACCTCTAATTTGCACTGTTGAGCGGCTGGATCATAAGATCGGATCCGGATTTTCTTTCGTTGTTCGATTCCTGCCATTTTTTCAAACAGATCCTTGTTGTTCAGCGAGTCAAAATACAAACTTCGGACGGGATATTTTCCATTCTTTGAGTATTCATCCCGCTGCAGAAGGATAT
>JAZLKY010000197.1:0-4718 GCA_045597885.1 Acutalibacteraceae bacterium
AAGCTTCGGACCCATTCCGATAGCAAATTCATTCACCCGAACACCCATGGCTTTTGCCGCCAGCAAATGACCGAATTCATGGGAGACGATCAATATATCAAGAGCAACGATAGCGGCAATTATTTTCAAAATAAGCAACAATACAGCGACCTCATTTCATCCGTCGGATGGATTCTTTCGTTTGTTGGCGTATAACAGTATCAATTTCATATACTTCATCAACCGACGCAGGGATCGGAAGGGACTTTTCCAAAGTTTTCCCGACAATATCAAAAATATCCAGGAAAGTGATTTTTCCCTCTGCAAATGCATTGACGGCGACTTCATTAGCGGCATTCAATGCAGCCGGATATGCTCCGCCGAGATGCAGTGCCCGACGGGCAAATGACATGGTCGGAAAAGTATCGTTATCCGGAGAATAAAATGTCAGATGATTCCAGTCTTCCAATTGCAGTTGTTTAACCGGACAAGGCAAACGGGCAGGCCACGTCAATGCATACTGGATGGGAAGACGCATATCCGGCACACCCAACTGTGCCAGAACAGCATTATCATCATATTCAACAAGAGAATGAACGATGCTTTCCCGATGCACAACAATATGGATTTTTTCTTCCGGCATATCAAAAAGCCAGCGAGCCTCGATCAACTCCAGCCCCTTGTTCATCATAGTGGCGCTGTCAATAGTCACCTTGGCACCCATTGACCAATTGGGATGCTGCAAAGCATCTTTGACCGTGACAGATTTTAAGTCCTCCTTGCATTTGCCGAAGAAAGGACCGCCGGAAGCGGTCAATATCAACCGTTTCAGTGAACGGTCATGCGGCGGCTGTCCCTGAAGACATTGAAAAATTGCACTGTGTTCACTGTCGACCGGCAAAAGTTTGACACCGGCTTCTTTGACCGCTTTCAAAACAAAATAGCCGCCTGCCACCAAGGTTTCCTTATTGGCAAGCGCAACATCTTTCCCGGCGTGAATGGCAGCCATCGCCGGACGAAGCCTCCCCATCCCGACAACCGCCCCGACCACCCGTTCTGCCGAATGCCAGGATGCCAGTTCACACAGTCCATCCATCCCGCTCAGCACCTTCACATCAGTGCCGGCAAGTCGTTCCTCCAGTTCTTTCGCCGCCGCCACATCATAAACGGTCACCGCCTCCGGGCAAAAACGGTGCACCTGCTCCTCCAATAAATCAATATTCCGTTGTGCCGCCAACCCAACGATACGCCAGCCCGCCTGCTCAGCAACTTCCAGTGCCTGCGTTCCGATAGAGCCGGTAGAACCGAGGATCACCAAACGGTGTCTTTGCAAATCACGCTCCATATATTTCTCCATCCCCGTCCGTTATCTATTGTTCATTAAAAAGAAGAACGCATACAGTAAAGGCGAAATGATCAGCACGCTGTCGAACCGATCCATCACGCCACCGTGTCCCGGCATGATCCGGCCATAGTCCTTGATCCCTGCCTGGCGTTTGATAACAGAAGCGAACAGATCACCGCATACCGACAACGGTGCAAGGATCAATCCGGCAACAGCCAACTGTTTCAGGTCGACCGGGGAATCGGTGATCGCCCGATAGATCACGCCGGTCAGCACAGAACACCCGACCGAAACGATCCAACCGCCAAAAAATCCTTCCCAACTCTTTTTGGGACTGATGAGTGGTGCCATCTTGTGCTTCCCGATGGCAGAACCAACAAAGAATGCCCCCGTATCACTGGTCCACGGGATGACCATAGAGAGGAAAATATACAGCATTCCGTTTTCCATCACCCGCATCATTGATAATGCCGTAAAACCGGCAGTGGTATAAATAGTGACAAAAAAAGCATATCCGCATGCCGTGACCGACACAGACTGATGACGCCACAAAGAAATGAAAACAACAAACAGCATGTACAGCAAAGCCAAAATTACTAATAGGAAGGCAAAAGAGGCATCCTTATAATGCTGACGGTCGACCTCAAACCGGTAACCGATCAGAACAGCCGCCACCGAAAAGACCATGCTCCCGATCAGTAAAAACCGGTCTTTGACATTACCGGTGTTGTTAAGCAATTCATACACCGCTAAAGCTGCCAAGACAGTCATGGCAACAGTCAAAACAATACTGTACGGACAGAATAGTATCCCTAACAGTAACACGATCCCGATCACGGCAGAAATGATACGTGTTTTCAAAGCGCTCTTCCTTTCCTGCAATTCATCCGATTCATACGCCGCCAAACCGGCGGTTTCTCCGTCCGTATTCTTCAAAAGCCCGCTCAAGATCCTTTTCGCTGAAATCCGGCCACAGAATATCTTCCATAAAGACAAATTCCGCATAGGCAGACTGCCAAATCAAAAAATTGGATAGCCGGTATTCTCCACTGGGGCGCAAAATCATATCGACAGGCGGCTGGTCTGCCGTATATAAGGCTTGCTCCAGTCGCTTTTCATCAATCTCATCCGGTGTAATGGTACCTGCCTTTACATCCTTTGCCAGTTGCCGGACGGCGGCGGTGATCTCCTGCTGCCCGCCATAGTTAAGCGCAATGTTCAGCACCATACCGGTTTTGTCCGCCGTGCTTTCCTCCGCCTCTTGCATCAGTTGACGAATATCTTCCGCCAGAGGGGTGCGGTCTCCGATAAAGCGTGTGCGGATGTTTTCCCTTTGAAAATCCTCCAGCGACTCTTTCAGATATTGACGCAAAAGATCCATAATAGCATTGACTTCTTCGGCGGGACGCTTCCAGTTTTCGGTAGAAAAGGCATACACAGTCAAAAATTTAACGCCGCATTTATCACAGTATTTGGTTATCTTCCGGAAGGTTTGCGCACCGGTTACATGACCGGCTTGGCGGGGAAGCCCCCGTTTTTTTGCCCAACGACCATTACCGTCCATAATGATCCCCAAATTGACCGGCACCACTCTTGAGGAATGCTCCGCCGCAGGAGATGACTGCCGTTTTTTAAATAGCATGACGCCGCCTCTTTCCGTTCATCTGTCCATATAGCCGAGAAAAGCCCCCGCCGCTCACCTGCGACGAAGGCCAGCCCTACGCACGGTCAGATTTCCATGATTTCTTTTTGCTTCTTGTCCGCCAAGGCATCCACTTCTTTACCGAACTTATCGGTTAGATCCTGCATCCGCTTCTCAGCGTCTTTCTGGTCATCTTCTGTGATTTCGGATTTCTTTTTGAGATCCTTGATCTTATCCATCGCATCCCGACGGATAGAGCGTATCGCCACCTTGCATTCCTCGCCCATTTTGGCAATATCCTTAGTCAAATCCTTACGCCGCTCCTCCGTCATCGGCGGGAACTGCATCCGGAGCGCCGTCCCGTCATTTTGCGGATTAATACCTATATCTGACATTTGGATGGCTTTTTCGATCTCTTTGAGGATGCTTTTATCCCACGGTGTGATCAACAATGAACGGGGATCGGGAACGGACACCGCCGCCACCTGATTGATGGGAGTAGGCGTGCCGTAATAATCCACCGTCACCTTATCCAGTACGCCGGGATTGGCACGGCCTGCACGGATAGAGCCATATTCTTTAACCAAATTGTTGACACTTTTATTCATCTTGTCTTCCGATGCGGTAAAAATTTCGCTGATTGTCATTTTCCCTTCTCCTTCCTCACTCGACCACTGTTCCGATCGTCTCGCCCTTGACGGCACGGACAATATTCTGCGGATCTTCCAAATTGAATACCAACAAAGAAATACCGTTATCCTTACACAGCGTAGCCGCAGTAGAATCCATGACCTTCAGGTCTTTGTTCAGCACATCCATATATGTTAAACGATCATATTTTTTAGCATTCGGATTCTGATGCGGATCACTGTCATAAATACCGTCTACCATACTGGCTTTAAAGATAACATCTGCTTCGATTTCTGCCGCCCGCAGTGCCGCCGCCGTATCGGTAGAGAAAAACGGATTGCCTGTACCGCAGCCAAAAATAACGATCCTGCCTTTTTGCAAATGGCGTACCGCCCGATTGCGAATGTACGGCTCAGCGATCTCGTTCATGGCAATAGCAGTCTGCACCCGCACTTCACAGCCCACCTGCTCCAATGCGTCCGCCAAACCGAGAGCATTAATAGTCGTCGCAAGCATCCCCATATGATCAGCACGGGTACGATCCATTTTGCCACTGGAGCGTCCTCTCCAAAAATTGCCGCCTCCGACGACAATGGCAATCTCTGTACCAAGCTCGGCAGCTTCCTTGATATAATGACAAATATTGAGTACCGTATCAAAGTCAAGACCGATATGGCTCTCACCCGCCATGGCTTCTCCACTGAGTTTTAAAAGAATGCGCTTATACCTCGGTTGCATACAACCATCCTCCTATTTCACAGAATCCTCCGATTATTTTTATTATACAGAAAATCCCACCTTCTGTAAAGAGAATATTGTCAGATTTTTTTATTTTTTTATGTTTTTTACATAAATCGCAGATTCGGTATATGAAAAAAAGAAAAGAAGGACGCCTTGATTTTTCTCTTTTCTCATGCTATACTTCAAAGTAACATATTCAGCCAATTGTAAAAATCAAGCAGATAATGTTACAAACCGTAGGGAACGGACTTGCCCGTTCCGCCGAGTATATTGCAAAACCGATTGAACCATCCGTAGCGTGCGGCATCCCCGACGCACCGAGTCAACCGCCAAACCCACGGCAATTATGACCACCGCACTTAGCCGGTGGTTTTCGTTTAA
>JAZLKY010000198.1:0-4007 GCA_045597885.1 Acutalibacteraceae bacterium
CCACCGTGAATACCGTCCTCATCCGTCGGCGTAGCAATCCCGTCCATGCGCTTCTGATCAGATCCCCCACCGTCATCCGTCCCCCTGTCAAATTCATTAACAGTGATATTGTGTTGTTTTGAAACAGGTTTTATGTGAATACTATAGAAAGAAAGGAACGGAAAAGTATTGCTCCGCAGGCAGTTCATTCCAATTGTTTGTCTGCCGGTTGACATGCCGATTTGGTATTGTCCAGCCACAGCAACTGGCAGTTGACAAAAATATGCACAGTATACTTGCTTGACATTCATGTCATTTGCCGATACAATCGAAATGGATGATCAATATGAGAGGGGGCAGATTATTACTATGACTTTGGGACAGAAGGTCGCCATGTTGCGCACTTCGGCGCAATTATCGCAGGAACAACTGGCTTCCAAACTGGAGGTATCCCGCCAATCGGTATCGAAATGGGAATCCGACCAATCCGTGCCGGAAATCGGGAAGATCATTGCGCTTGCCAACCTGTTCGGTGTCACCACTGATGACCTGCTGCGGGAGGAGATCCCGCTGACACCCACCTACGTCGAGCCGTTCTTCCGCCCGGAAGAATCGGAGCAATATGCCCGGAAATATTTCGGAACGGATGGCTTCCGGGGAGAAGCCAACGCAGTGCTGACGGCGGAGCATGCTTTTCGGATCGGCAGATTCCTGGGATGGTACTATTCTGCCTCCCTGTCCGGCTGTACCGAGATCAATCACCGCACACGCATCGTCGTGGGCAAGGATACCCGCCGCTCCAGTTATATGCTGGAATATGCCATTGTTGCGGGATTGACATCATCCGGTGCCGATGCCTATATGCTCCATGTCACCACCACGCCGAGTGTGGCATATGTGGTGCGGCAGGATCAGTTTGACTGCGGGATCATGATCTCCGCTTCGCATAATCCCTTTTATGACAACGGCATCAAGCTGGTCAACAGAAACGGCGAAAAGATGGATGATCACACCCTGCTCCTCATCGAGCAATACATTGACGGCGATCTGTCGGCGCTGACAGAGGAGGACGATCTGCCGCTCCCCCGCCGGGAACATATCGGACAGATCATAGACTATGCCGCCGGGCGAAACCGCTATGTCAGCTTTCTGATCTCTGCCGCCGCCAATTCGTATAAGGGGATGCGGGTGGCGCTGGACTGTGCAAACGGTTCGGGATGGATGATCGCCAAGGCTGTGTTTGATGCACTGGGTGCCACCACCGAGGTGATCCACGCAGAGCCGGACGGCTTGAACATCAACCTGCACGCCGGTTCTACCCATATCGGTGATTTGCGCCAGTTGGTGCGGGAGAAGCAATGCATGGCGGGGTTCGCCTTTGACGGCGACGGCGACCGGTGCATCGCCGTAGATGAGACCGGGCAGGTACTGACCGGAGACAGCATCGTCTATGTGCTGGCACGGCAGTTACAGCGTAAGGGACAGCTCAAGAACAGTACGGCTGTCACCACCGTGATGGCCAATTTAGGATTGTCCAAGGCGCTGGAGGATGCCGGCATACGCTGTGTCCGCACCACGGTAGGCGACCGTTATGTATTGGACGGTATGATCCGGGAAGATTGCAGTATCGGCGGAGAGCCGACCGGACATGTCATCCTTCGGAAATATGCCTCCACCGGGGACGGAATTTTGACTGCCATCATGCTGATGGAAACTATCATCGAATCCAAGACATCGCTCCACCGCCTGGCAGAGCCGGTGAATCTGTTCGCCCAGACGGTGACTGACTTCCCGGTCGCCGATAAGAAGGCGGTGACACGGGACGAACGGGTATTGCAGTTCCTGGGAGAGCTACTGGTGGAGATCGGTGAAAAGGGCAGACTGCTGCTGCGTGAAAGCGGCACCGAACCGGTGGTACGCCTGTTAGTAGAGGGAGACAGTCAGCGACTGTGTGAGGTCTACACCCAACGGGTCGCCGACTTCTTCAAAGCAAACGGATACACGACATAAATACAGAAAAGGAGTAACCAATATGTGTGGAATCGTAGGATATATCGGACAGCGCCCTGCCGCCCCCCTCTTGTTAGAGGGACTGCGGAAGCTGGAATACCGGGGATATGACTCGGCGGGGATAGCCGTGCTTGACGTGAGCGGCTTGCAGGTCGCTAAATCCAAAGGGCGGCTACAGATCCTGTGCGACAAGATACAAAACGGTGACCGTCTTCCTCAGACAGTAGGGATCGGTCATACCCGGTGGGCGACCCACGGCAAGCCCAGTGATGAAAATTCTCACCCGCATCTGAGCGGCAACGGTAAGTTTGCCGTCGTGCATAACGGTATCATCGAGAACTATATCGCCCTGAAACAGGAGCTGACCGAAAAAGGCGTTGTTTTTGCCTCCGAGACCGATACCGAAGTGGTAGCACAGTTGCTGGAGCAGGTTTATACCGGCGATCTGCATGCCGCCATCCGGGAAACAGTCGCCCGGCTGGAAGGATCGTATGCACTCGGCATCCTGTGCGCCGACGAGCCAGGAGTACTGTATGCAGTGCGGAACGCCAGCCCGTTGATCATTGGACTGGCGCAGGACGGCAATTTCATTGCCTCCGACATCCCGGCGGTGCTGTCACACACCCGGCAGGTACTGCATCTTGCCGACCACGACATGGCACGGCTGACGGCAGACGGTGTTACCGTGTGGGATAAGGACGGCAATCAGACAGAAAAGCCTGTCCGCACGGTGGACTGGGATGTAACGGCAGCCGAAAAGGGCGGCTATGCTCACTTTATGCTCAAAGAGATCATGGAACAACCGAAAGCACTGGAAGCCACCCTGTCTCCCCGGATCGACAGCAACGACAGTATCGTGCTGGACGGTGTCAAATTTACGTCGGAAGAATTGCATGCCATCAATCGCATCGCCATCGTAGCCTGCGGATCCGCCTACCACGCCGGGGTGGTGGGAAAATACTTCCTGGAGAAGATCGTCGGTATTCCGGTAGAAACAGATCTCGCCTCAGAATTCCGCTATCGGGAGCCACTGGTGGATGTCCACACACTGACCGTGATCATCAGCCAGTCGGGAGAAACCGCCGACACCCTTGCCGCCTTGCGGGAAGCCCGTTCCCGTGGCTCACGGGTGCTTTCCATCGTCAATGTGGTCGGCAGTACCATCGCAATGGAAAGCGATGATGTACTGTATACCTGGGCAGGGCCGGAGATCGCCGTTGCCACGACCAAGGGATATACCACCCAGGTCAGCATGCTGTATCTGGTCGGTGTATACATGGCACAGCAGTTGGGCAAGATCACCGCAGAACAAGCCGCCGAATATATCGGGCAGATCAAGACACTGCCACAACTGGCAAAAAAAGGATTGGCAAATGAAGAAAAACTCAAAGCAGTCGCCGGCATATGCAGTAAACTGGAGCACGCTTATTTTATCGGCAGAAACACCGATTATGCCGTGGCATTGGAAGCCTCTCTGAAACTCAAAGAGATCAGTTACATTCACTCGGAGGCATATGCCGCCGGCGAATTGAAGCACGGCACGATCTCTTTGATCGAGGAGGGCACAGTGGTGATCGCTCTGGCATGCCAGGGACGGCTCATTGACAAGACCATGTCCAACATAAAAGAAGTCAAGGCACGTGGCGCCCGTGTTTTGGTGATCACCGGCGAATGCTATCGGGAGGCATTCCCGGAGGCCGATGAAGTACTGACCGTCCCGGATGCTCCTGCCTTGTTCTCCGCCATTCCGGAGATCATCCCGCTTCAGTTGCTATCCTACTACATTTCACTGTACCGGGGCTGTGATATTGACAAACCCCGTAACCTTGCCAAGAGTGTCACAGTAGAATGATCAACCGATGATCCCTGAAAAGGGGATGTGTGAAATGTCCGGATCGCAAAAAAGGCAGAAATAGAAAATCATAACCACCGGCTTAGTGCACTTAGTGCACTTAGCCGGTGGTTTTTGTTTAACCAAAACGGGACCGATAAAAAAATCTTCGTTTTTTACAGACCCG
>JAZLKY010000199.1:0-3155 GCA_045597885.1 Acutalibacteraceae bacterium
CAGTGCCAGCGCCGCCCCGAAGCTTGCCCCGGAAGCAACACCGAGCGTGTCCGGGGTGGCAAGCGGATTGGCGAACAGGCTTTGGAAGGTACAGCCTGCCGCCGACAGACCGCTTCCCGCCAGTGCGGCAAGGATCAGCCGGGGGAAGCGGATCGACCATATCACCGCCATGGCTTGTCCGGAGGTGGGCGGCAAAAACGTGGCACCAAACCGGGAAAGCAGTGATCGGGCGACCTCACCCGGTGAAATCATCAACCGTCCGAAGCAAAGACAGACCGCCAGGCATACCGGCGGCAAGAGGATCAGCAACAGCAGCCATTTGCCGGGGATCGTTCCCGCACCCGTTCTTTTTTTCATAAAAACAAACCCGCCGCATCCCCACAGGGACACGGCGACCGTAAAGAATACTCTTTGCGTCAGCACCGGTCCTTTCACCTCAAGATCAGTTTCGGTGTTAGGGGGATGCATTCCTTTCTTTAAAGCATTTCTCTATATCACTATTCGAAATAACAGACCGTACCGCCTTCCAAACCAACAGCGATGCGGACTCATCGCACTGAAAAAGTGCCTTTTAAACCTTGGAATAAGCCGCCTTGGCGGTAACACCGGCGATCCTACCGAGTGCACCCGTCAGCGCATTGATCTCATCGGACGGCGCATCAAGCGCCACGGAAATGATATTGATCCCCTTTTCCCGGTATGGGATTCCCATCCTGCCGATGATCCGGTGACCATAGTCGTGCAGCAGTCCGTTGAGTTTCTCCACCGCCCCGATGTCCTCCACAATGATGCTGACCACCGCCACTCTCGTCTCTGTCTCTGTACTCATAGTTCTCATTTCCTTCTTTTGCCGGATCGGGCTGAATTTGCGAAGCGAGGGGATGCCTGTTGATAGTATACCACAATACCAGCAAAATATCAATAGGCAACCTCTAAAAATTCGACACGTTCAAATCGTGCAAAGATTTTTTCTTCAAATAAAGCAAAAAACGCAGAAGAATTTTTAGAGGTACCCAATAGCCGCCTCTCTTCGACTAAACAATAGTCAATCGGAGTTCGTTCTTTATTTTTTCATCAGGATGATAGCCATAATAGATATCCTTTGACGCCTTACGGATAAGAGCCATCCGCAGTTCATCCGAATTATCGGTCGGATCAAATCTTTCACCGTTATAATACAGCTTCATACCAACAGTTTCGCTCTTTTCCGAATATTCAACAATCACAGTCAACTCTATTTCGGACGGCAAGCCGGGAATGAGTAAACCAACTGCCAGTTCTTCAAACACGACCTGCAAATGATTGATCGTCTTTTTCGGCAAGTTATATCTCTGCCCATACTCTTCTAACCTGGCGATGATCCCGATGAAGTCAAAATCACGGGAAACAATCTTTTCTTCAAGGATGTTCAACCGATAAACAAATTGGCGTGTGCTTTCTTTTTTCGGGAAATCAAATATTTGTTCAGGGCTTCCGCTCTCATGGATCTCTCCCTTGTCAATATAGAAAACACGAGTCGATACATCCTTGGCAAATTGCATTTCGTGTGTGACGATCATCATGGTATAGCCCTTCTCGGCAAGTGAACGGATCACACGCAAAACCTCCGACACCGCCGCCGGATCAAGAGCCGAGGTCGGTTCGTCAAACAGAATGATCTGCGGAGCCATAGCCAGTGTCCTGGCGATGGCGACCCTTTGTTTCTGACCACCCGACAATTCCTGCGGATAGTGAAGCAGTTTTTCGGCGAGACCTACAGATTTCAACAGTTCAACGGCATTGTTATAGGCGTCCTGACGGGACATTTTCGAAACCACCGCAGGAGCAAGCATAACGTTCTCTATGACGGTAAGATGCGGAAACAGTTCAAAATTTTGCGGCACCATACCGACATGTTTTCTTTCGGATGCCCACTCCTTCGGATTTTGAGTATCCTTGCCGTTTATGTAGATGTGACCACCGGTCGGCTTTTCAAGATGGCTGACAGTGCGGAGAAGTGTCGATTTACCCGATCCGGAAGCACCGATCACGGCGATAACCTCACCACTGTATATCACCGCATTCGCATCGGACAATACCGGATGAGAATCCCGGTATGTCTTTTGTAAATGCTCGATCCGTATGAGCTCCGTCCTGCTGTCAGGCAGTTCATTGATACCGGCGACAGTCCCGTTTGCCGTGAAATCATATTTCCCTTTAAGTTTTCTCGCCCGTTTTTGCGGAGATATTTTAAATTCTATCAGACCGATAAGATATGTCAGTAGCCAGGCAAAAAACACATAGATCAAGGCATTGACAATAAGGGGGAAGAATGCCTCATAGGTACGGCTGCGAATGATATCCAAAACCTTTGTAACATCACGAACCGCTATATATCCGACGACCGAAGTCATTTTCATCATATTTATGAACTCGCCCTTATAGGCGGGCAGACAATTCATAATAGTCTGCGGCAGGATCACTCTGTAAAAGGTTTGTCCCTTTCCGAGTCCGAGACAAGCCGACACTTCCCACTGTGACTTGCTGATCGAATCGGTTCCGGAGCGAATGATCTCGGCGGCATTCACGCCGAAATTGATCGAAAAGCCGACAACAGCCACCCAGACGGAATCAATACCGCTCGATGCAAATACAAGATAATACAGTACCATCAGCAAGACAACCACGGGAATTCCTTGGACAAAGCGGATGAGTATCGCCGTCGTTTTTGACAGAAACTTATTTTTACTTCTTCTCAAAGCGCATATCGCAAAACCCAATACCGTACCAAAAGCCAGTGAGCTCAAAGAAATGAGCAGCGTCACGCCGATACCGGAAAGGACAAGCCGCCATCGTTCTTCCCTGATAAAATTCTTTTCAAAGCTGCTGATACAGGCTTCCATAAAGCCGCCGTTTTCATTATTAGCGTACCCGGCGGCAGAAACATCACCTTTTCTGCAAACGAGGACGATCCCGCCGACATAATGTGATTCGGGAAAATCAACGCTTTCACGCCGCTCGTCTGTAATGGATACCGAGCCGGCGGCAACATCCGCCGCTCCTGATGTGACCGCCATCATCAATGCCGAAAAATTAGCCTGCGATATCGAGACCTTTTTCCCCAGCCGTTTGCCGATCATCAATACAAGCTCAACCTCATATCCCGCAGAAGCACC
>JAZLKY010000200.1:0-2125 GCA_045597885.1 Acutalibacteraceae bacterium
GAGATCCTGTTCGACGGGAAGCCGCTCAGTGAGATTGATCCCGATGTGTTCCGCAGTTCGTTGGCAGTGGTCGACCAGGACATCATCCTGTTCGAAGACACCATCGCCAACAATATCAAGATGTGGGATGACAGCATCGAGGACTTTGAGATGATTCTGGCGGCACGGGATGCACAGATACACGATGATATCATGGAACGTCCGAGCGGCTATCAACACAAGCTGATTGAGGGCGGCAAGGACTTTTCCGGCGGTCAGCGACAGCGCATGGAGATCGCACGGGTGCTGGCACAGGATCCGACGATCATCATTCTCGACGAGGCGACCAGTGCGCTGGATGCCAAGACGGAATATGAAGTGGTCAAGGCGATCCGTGAGCGTGGCATTACCTGTATCGTCGTCGCTCATCGCCTGTCCACCATCCGTTCCTGTGACGAGATCGTCATCATGGAACACGGTGAGATCGTCGACCGGGGCACACACGGGGAGCTGTTGCAGCATTGCGACCTTTACCGTGAACTTGTCACCAGTGAATGAGAGAGGAGGAATGAACGATGGGTTGGTTTGACGAACAGATCCGTTACCGTAAGCAAAAAGATGACGAGGCTTTCTCCGAAGCCATAACCGAGATTGCCGGCGCTGTTTTAGGTCAACGGCTGGTAGATGCTCTCGACAGCAAGGCGGTCGTCTATTCGGCAATGGAAGAGGTACTCAAGTACTTCCATCTGAAGATCAAAACCGAGGAGATTCCTCCGGAGATCAAAACAGTTGACGGACAACTGGAGTATATCCTCCGCCCCTTCGGCATCATGCGGCGCACTGTCACGCTGGAGAACGGATGGTATCATCACGCTATCGGTGTTATGCTCGGCACGCTGAAAGAGGACGGCACAGCTGTTGCTCTCGTTCCCGGAAAGTTCTCCGGCTACAGTTTTGTCAATATTAAGACAGGCAAGCGTATCCACCTTAACCGTAAAACGGAGAAACTGCTGGATACAGATGCCCTGTGCTTTTACAAGCCGTTTCCCCTGCGTTCTCTGTCACCGAAGGAGCTGTTTCGGTTTATGCTGTCCCAGTTGACGGCTTCCGATATCGCCCTTTATATCGGTGTCGTTGCTTCTTTGTCACTGGTCGGGATGCTGTCTCCCCTGTTCACCAAGTGGCTGTTCAGCACGGTGCTGAAAAGTCAAAGCCTGCGGGTTTTGCTCTCTTTAGCAGTCTTTATGATCGCTTACACCATCAGCAGACTATTGATCAGCGCCTATCAGACACTGCTTCAGGCGAAGATCAGTACCAAAGCCGATATCGCCGTGCGGTCGGCGATGATGAGCCGGGTGTTTTCGCTCCCGGTACCATTCTTCAAGAGATACGCCGCTGGTGATCTGAGCGAGCGTGTCTCCTATGTCCAAACATTTTGTTCTACCATATTGGATACGATCAGTACCATTGGGCTGTCGACCGTCTTCTCACTCATTTATATTTTCCAGATATTTGCTTTTACTCCCAGCCTGGTCGTCCCCGCCCTGCTGATCATGGCACTCTCGATCACCTTGACAGTAGTCACCTCCATCCTCCAGTCCCGGATAACCAAGCAAAAAATGGAGCATGGCGCACAAACCAGTGGATTGACCTACTCGATGATCACAGGAATACAAAAGATCAAACTGGCGGGAGCAGAAAAACGGATGTTTACCCGTTGGGCAAAACACTATTCCAAAGAAGCCGCCCTGGAATTCAATCCGCCCTTCCTGCTGAAATTAAGCGCGTCGCTTCATTTGGCTATCACACTGACGGGGACACTGGTCATGTATTATATCGCCGTCATAAACAACATCGGCGTTGCCAACTACTACGCCTTTAACACTGCGTATGCTTTCGTTGTCAATTCATTCTCGGCTTTGGCAATGATCGTGAATACTATCGCCAACATCAAACCGACCATGGAAATGGTGCGCCCCATCATGGAGGCTGTACCGGAGATCAGCGACGGGAAAAAGGTAGTCACCCAACTGCGGGGCAGTATCGAACTGGAAAATGTCTATTTCCGGTACGATGACAATATGCCCTATGTGATCAACAACCTGTCGCTGAAGATCAAACCGGGTGAGTATGTCGCCATTGTCGG
>JAZLKY010000201.1:0-2611 GCA_045597885.1 Acutalibacteraceae bacterium
CAACTTCTGCTGTGACGGACTGGTGTTCTTCGACCGCAAATTAAAGCCCGGCTCATTGGAAGCCAAAGCCGCTTATGCGCCGTTCCGCTTCACCTATGATGATGGCAAACTGACGGTGGAAAACCGCTATGATTTCACCTCTCTTGCCGACTGTATGCTGACGGCGACGGTGACGGTGGACGGAGAGACCGTGTTGACAAAGACCTACCGCCCCGATATTGCTCCTCACGAAAAGGGGGATCTTCCGCTCTCCGTCGATCTGCCGCAGACCTGCCGGGACGGTGCGTTCGTATCGCTTACGCTGACCGATCCCGCCGGGATGGATGCCGGTACACTGCAGCAAAAACTGCCGGTCAAACTGGCAGAAAAAGAGTGGAATGCCGCTCCTGCCGTGCTGACAGAAGATGACGGGTATGTTACCGCTTCCGGCGACGGGTTCTCCTATCGGATCTCAAAACAGACAGGTGAGCTGTGCAGTATCTGTGTGGACGGGAAAGAACAGTTGACCGCCCCCGTCTGTTTGACCGCATTCCGTGCCCATACCGACAACGAGAGCCGCACGGTCGGTGACTGGAAAGGACTTCAAAACTGGAGTTCCGACGGATTGGATAAACTGCAATCCAACATTTATTCCGTGGCGGTCGAGGGCGGTACCGTCCGCCTGAACGGTTCTGTCGGGTGTGTTTCCCGTGCGCCGCTATTCCGCTTCGATCTCGCCGTTTCGTTCTATGCCGACGGCACGGCAAAGTTTGAGATGGATGGCAAGATCCGGGAATCCGCCACCTGGCTGCCCCGGCTCGGATATGAGTTCCACTTTGCAGCAAACGATCTGCCGTTCTCCTACTTCGGCATGGGACCGACACACAGCTACTGTGATACCGATCATCACGGAACGGTCGGCATCCATGAAAGCACTGCCTCTGCCGAATATGTGCGCTATATCCGTCCGCAGGAGCACGGCAACCATACCGCCGTGCGGTGGCTCAAGCTCGGTAACGGTGTCGGCTTTGCGGCAATCGAAAACGATCTGGAATGCAATGTGTCGCAGTACACCGTCGATCAGATTGAGGCAGCAGAGCATACCGATGAACTGCCCGTCCCGAACGGCACTCACGTGCGGGTGGATTATAAGGATTCCGGCATCGGCAGTCTTTCCTGCGGTCCGGAACTTGATCCACGCTACCGCCTTGCGGAAAAAGATATTCATTTTGCGTTCTGTATCACTCTCTAACAGTTAACATGACGCCGCACGCTACAGGCTCCCCTTTCGGGGAGCTGTCATGAGCGCGAGCGAATGACGGAGGGGGTTCGTTCTCTTTTTTCGTTTTGTACTCAACACCCCCCTCCGTCATTTTGCCGAAGCAAAATGCCACCTCCCGACAAGGGAGGCTTTTTGTTGCTGTAGGTTTGCGGTACGTTCGGCGGAACGGATAGGCTCCCCTTTCGGGGAGCTGTCGCCGCAGGCGACTGAGGGGGTTCGTTCCATTTTTTCATATTGAATACCCCCCTCCGTCTCAGTTGCGCCGAGCCACCGTCTTGCTGCAGCTCGGTCACGCCACGGCTCTTACAGTCCCCCGGACTGTCATTCACCATCGCTCGGAGCCTTCGGCTACCCGTTCTGCCGAGTATACCGGAAAATGAATTGAAACAATCGTAGGGTGCGGCGTCCTCGACGCACCGTCTTAAGATCGATGCGAACGCATCGATAACAGTTCGCCGCAAAGCGGCGTTTAAGCATGGATTGCCACGCCTGCCCGATTATTGAATGCTTGTTGGTTTGGTCAATCCGCTTCAATGACATCACAGCATCAAAATGGCGTTTGGGCAGGCTCGCAATGACACCGCTATAAGTGCGACTGTTGTCAGAGTGCGGTTCACATAATCGGTTTTGCGGGATGCTTGGGCGGGGCGTCGAGGACGCCGCCGGATAGGCTCCCCTTTCGGGGAGCTGTCATCATCGCCATGGCGATGATGACGGAGGGGGTTCGTTCTCTTTTTTCGTTTTGTACTCAACAACCCCCCTCCGTCATTTTGCCGAAGCAAAATGCCACCTCCCGACAAGGGAGGCTTTTTGTCGCCACACATTTGCGGTACGCCCTGCGGGACGATGTGGCATTGTCCCCTACAAAACAACGCCTTGAAAGATCATGTGATCTCCCAAGGCGTGTTGTTTTGTTATGGAAACGATCCAAACCGGGTGCGGGTAAAATTATGCATTATGCATTGTGAATTATGAATTGGTTACGATGTTTCCGTTGCTGATCGTTGTACCGTCGTACCACGGCATCGAGTCAACGGACCCGTTCTTGGATGCCGCTTTTGCCAGTCCTTCGACCGAGAATTCTTTTGAAATATCACTGAGGATCAATTTCTCCGCTCCGTTGATCATTACTATTAAATAGGCACGGGAAATAAAGTTCTTCTTCGACACCTTCTTCGTCACACCGGTGAGCATCAGACTGGTGGTCACATCATAAATACCGTCTTTGTCAGTGTCGTCCACATCCCACACATTGTGGAATGCTTCATACGGTGTTTTGCCGTTGGGGACAGTCGCCTTTGCACTGGCGAGATATGTGTCACTGTTTTGCGGATCGGTCAGATTATGCTG
>JAZLKY010000202.1:0-2394 GCA_045597885.1 Acutalibacteraceae bacterium
ATCGGTCAACTCACCCGGAAAATCACCGCCGTATTTCGCCACTCCGTCAACCAGGACGGTGTGATCACGCCACTCCCAAATACAGCCGCCGTTGAGCTTCGGAAAATGATAGAAGGTTTCGACATAGTCCCACACATCGCCGGGGCCGTTGCCCATCGCATGGGAATATTCGCACAGGAATACCGGCCATTTCACATCATCGCATGCAGAGTACCACTCCAGCGTTTTGGGAGAGGAATACATCATGGAGAACACGCCTACCCGCTCCTGATTGAGACGGGCTGTTTCCCGGTGTTCCTGTGCCCATGCCAATTTTTTCTCCAATTCGGCGGTAGGTTCTCCCTTGCATTTAGCAAGATCGAGTGCTTTCTCTGCTTTTTCGACTTCCCATCTCCACCGTTCGATAAAAGCACGGGTGGCATCCTCGGCGTGATACAGCCGGGTGGTATCCACGCTCTTTAAAAATTCTACCATCGCAACATGATTCGGTCCGTGACCGCTCTCATTGCCCAGCGACCACATGAAGATCGAGGCATGATTCTTATCACGGTGATATGCCCGGCGCATCCGGGAAACATATTCGTCCTTCCAGTCGGGGTTGGTGCTGGGCCAATAGGGTTCTTCCACATTATACCCGCCCTCTGACAACTGGTGGCAGGAGCAGAACCCATGGCATTCGATATCGGTCTCCAACACCACATAGAACCCGAGTTCATCCGTCATCTCCAGAAAACGGGGCGTAGGCGGATAGTGGGAGGTGCGGATGGTATTGATATTCAGTCTTTTCATCAGCCGCAGATCAGCCAAAATCTCTTCGTCGGACAGCACCCAGCCGCCTTTTGCACTGGTGTCATGATGGTTGACACCCTTGAATTTGACCGGCTGACCGTTGATGCAGATATGAAGATCCGGCGAAACACTGACCGAGCGGAAACCAATGCGCTGAACGATGCGCTCCCCTGCCTTCTCAAACAGCAGGGTGTAGAGATACGGGTTCTCCGCATTCCACAGCACCGGGGCATTGACTTTGAGAACGGCATTGCCGTTACCGTCCGTCTTACCCCCGGCAAGCACGGTGTCACCGTCTGTCAGTGTCAGTGCCGTATCGGAGGCGGTATGCACCGTCACCGTACCGTCCACGGCGGGACGGACATCAATATCGACGATATGACCGACCGGGCGTTCCATCACATACACATCCCGGAAAATGCCGTGACAACGGAACTGATCCTGGTCTTCAAGATAGGTGCCGGCGCACCATTTGTGTACTGCCACCCGCAGGGTGTTCTCCCCTGCTTTCACATACGGTGTCAGATCGAATTCCGCCTGCAGACGGCTACCCTGTGTAAACCCTACCCGTTGTCCGTTGACAAACACCTCGGCACAGGAAGACACGCCCTCCAACACGAGATAGCATTCTTTTCCGGCATCCTCAACAAGGAATTCCCGCTCATACACGCCGACCGGATTGATCGCCGGAACATACGGCGGATCAACGGGGATCGGATAGTTGATGTTGGTATAATTCGGATTTTCATATCCCGTCATCTGCCACACGGACGGCACAGGAACGGTATCTTTGAATTCGATCTCCCCGTCCACCGGGAACAGATCGCCGTTCTTCTCATAGCAAAAACGCCACTCACCGTTGAGCAGTGTCACCTTTGCTTCCCCGCCGGGGATATAGTAACTGCGTTGCGGCAGACGGTTTTCGGAAGTTTTTTTCGGATCTTCATAAAAACGCACGTGTTTTTCCTCCTTTGTTCTCTCACCGAATCATAAACGGAGCAAATTGGCTGTAACGGTGCCTTCCCACCAGTTGTGGATGATCGGTTCGGGGTGATCGCCCTCCCGGGACCAGACATCCAGTACCGGTTCCTCCAGTTCCTCGATCCGTTCCGTTTCGCCCCGGATATACGCCTCGATCCGATCCCGGCAATGGCGCACCCGCCGCTCCAGACCGCCGAGCCGCACATCCTGCACATCGAATCCGTGCGGCTTGTTTTCGAGCATCCACTGGGCTTCAAATGCAGTATAAAATTCGTCGATCGCCTTCAGTATTCTGTCATAATCCTCCCGCAAACCCGCCAGTGCTGCCCTGTCCTTAGAGAGATATGCCGCACGGGTGCGGTTGCCGATGGTTGTCTTGGCGGCGATCAAGCGGCAAAGTGCCGCCGCACTGCGGAAAAGATAGCCGAATTCGGGGTGATCGGCATACGCCTGCAGTTGCGGTGCAAGCATGGAGAAAGCATCCTGCATTTCTTCGGTCGCCTGCTTGTCCAACTGTCCCATAAAGCAATCATTATACACCAAATATTTTTCGGGATTCTGGAAACCATCCTTTCCGGGGACGGGCATCGCCAACAGCATAAAGGCATCAAACGGAATGCCGTA